>NZ_JBFUGW010000083.1:0-23989 GCF_056402735.1 Rhizobacter sp. P3_C12 | reverse complement strand
GTCAACGCCACCTGGGCCTGCGTCGCGACCTCGTCGTCGTCGAACGTGCGCATCTACAACAACAGCTGCTACAACACCGCCACCGCCGGGCAGGGCTCGATCTTCCTGTCGAACGAGTCGGAGGTCGGGCAGGCCGGCACCGGCGTCGAGATCGTCAACAACATCATCTACGGCTCGGGCAACCGGCCGGTGATCAAGGTCAACGCCGACGCGCTGACCGACTTCACGACGCTGCGCATCAGCGGCAACATCTACTGGACGAGCAACGGCGCGCCGACCTTCTCGCTGAAGGACACGCAGGTGCCGGCGGGCCAGTGGTCGACGCTGTACAACACCATCACCGGCCTGACCGACGCCAGCCGCGTGCTCGACCCGCAGTTCGCGAGCACCACCGGCGGCACCCCGCTGACGCTGAAGGCCACGAGCCCGGCGATCAACACGGGTGTGCCGACCGCCCTGGTGGCGAAGGACTTCCTCGCGAAGGCGCGCCCGCAGGGTGGCACGATCGACGTTGGTGCGTATGAATACTGATCGGAGCACGGTGATGCATCGCTTCTTCCACATCACGCTGGTGGTTCTCGCAGCCGTCGCGGCCTGCAGCGGCGGCGGTGGCGGCGACTCGGCCGAAGCCGCGCCCGGCACGCCCGGCACGCCGGGCACCGGCGACGGCACCGCGTTCAGCTTCCTGGCCTATGGCGACAGCCGGGCCGGCGGCGGCTGCGACGGCAACGCCATCCACATCAACCTGGTGAGCAAGATGGCGGCCGAGGCCGGCGCGGCCTTCGTCTTCAACACCGGCGACATGATCACCGGCTACGACAAGTCGACCAACTGGGTGCAGCGCGGCGATTGCGCGGCCGATGCCTCGAAGGGCAGCTTCAAGGAGATCATCGCGCCGCTGCAGAACAAGGCGCCGGCGGCCGGGCTGCCGGTGTACTACTTCCCGGTGGTGGGCAACCACGACGACAACTTCGGCGACGGCTGGTACCCCGACAAGTTCGGCAACGGCTTCTGCGACGTGTTCAGCCAGGCGACGGTGCAGAAGCTGGTGCCCAACCACACGCAGGCCAAGGCCTACTTCCAGGACTGGACGCGCCCCGACATCCAGCACCTGACCGACAGCGCGTTCTATGCATCGGCCTGCGCCAAGGTGCGCGGCGTGTATGCGGAGTTCATGTACTACTCGTTCGACTACAAGAACACGCACTTCACGGTGATGCACCTGAATTCGGACTACTACAACCTGATGGAGTGTTCGAACAACTGCAACGCGGCGAACGAGGGCAACTACGACTCGTACTACTACAAGCACCAGCTCGACTGGCTGCGTTACGACCTGGCGAAGGCGGCGGCCAACCCGGCGATCAAGAACACCATCGTGCTGACGCATGCGCCGCTGGTGACCTACTCCGACGGGCACGCGGCGAACGCGTCATGGAACACGCTGCTGCAGGAGTTCAGCAAGTACAAGGTGAAGATGGTGATCTCGGGCCACAACCACGTGTACGAGCGCTCGGTGCCGGTGTATGCCGACAGCGCGAACCCGGCGGGCGCGCGCGACGATGCGAAGGGCACGGTGTACGTGATCACCGGCGGCGGCGGCTCGGAGCTGGCCGGCTTCCGCGCGATCGGCACCTTGAATGCCAAGGCCACCGCCGCCAACCACTACCTGCGGCTGGACGTGAAGGACTCGACCATCACGGTGAAGGCGATCGGTGCCGATGGCAGCACCATCGACACCTTCACGCGCTGAGCGGCCTTACTTGCGCAGGCGCGCCAGTTCGGCCTGCGTTTCCTGCCACAGCTCCATGCCGATGTTCGCGCCGATGCCGGCATTCACCCGCGTCAGCTTGTCGCGCATGCGGCCGGCCTCGACCGCCGACAGCTCGTTGATCTGCATGCCCTTGGACTTCAGGTCGGCCAGCGCCTTGCCGGCTTCTTCACGCGTGTCCTTGCGCTCGAAATCGCGGCTCGCCTTCGCGGCATCGGCCAGCACCTTCTGCTCGTCCTTCGACAGGCCGTCCCACCACTTCTTGCTGACCAGCACGATCCACGGGCTGTAGACGTGGTTGGTGACGCTGAGGTACTTCTGCACCTCGAAGAACTTGCTCGACAGGATGGTGTTGTACGGATTCTCCTGGCCGTCCACCGTGTTCGTCTCCAGCGCGCTGAACAGCTCGGAGAACGGCAGCGGCACCGCGTTCGCGCCCAGCGTCTTGAAGCTGTCGAGGTAGACGTTGTTCTGCATCACGCGCAGCTTGACGCCGTTCAGGTCTTCCAGCTTCGTGATCGGCCGCTTGCTGTTGGTCAGGTTGCGGAAGCCGTTCTCCCAGTACGCGAGGCCGACCAGGCCCTTCTCCTGCAGCCTGGCATTCACCTTCTGGCCGATCGGGCCGTCGAGCACCGCATCGGCTTCCTTCGCGTTGTTGAACAGGAACGGCGTGTCCCACAGCGCCATCTCCTTCGTGATGCCGACCAGCGTCGCGGTCGAGCCGACCATCATCTCCTGCGCGCCACCGATCAGCGCCTGCTGCATCTGCACGTCCGGGCCGAGCGCGGAGGCGCCGATCGCGCGCACCTTCATCTTGCCGCCCGACGCGCGCTCGACCTGCTCGGCGAAGAACTTCGCAGCGCGGCCCTGGTTGCTCTGCTCGTTCAGCCCGTAGCCGAAACGGATCAGGCGCGGCTTGATGTCCTGTGCGAAGCCGGCGAGCGGCGCAGCCAGGGTGGCGGCCGCGGCGGCGGCCACGAGCGTACGGCGAATCATGTTCATGGTGTGTCTCCTCAGGGAATGAAGGAAGGAAAAGGGAAATCTCCGTGCGATGGCCTCAGCGCATCCAGTGCACCGGCGCGATCACGATCTGCGGGAACACGACGAACAGCGCGAGCAGCAGCACGTAGACCAGCAGGAACGGGTTGACGCCCTTGATCACGCTGCTCATCGGCAGCCGGCCGACGCCGGCCACCACGTTCAGCACCGTGCCCACCGGCGGCGTGATCAGGCCGATCGCGCCGTTCAGGATGAACATCAGCCCGAAGTAGACCGGGTCGATGCCGGCCTTCACCGCGATCGGCAGCATCACCGGGCCGAAGATCAGGATCGTCGGCGTCAGGTCGAGCGCGGTGCCGATCAGCACCAGCACGATCATCATCACCGCCATCAGCAGGCGCGGGCTCTCGACCAGCGGGCCCAGCCAGTTCGTCAGCACGCTCGGCAGGTCGGCGAGCGTGATCATGTAGCTCGCGACCTGCGCGCCGGCGCACAGGAACATCACGATGGCCGTGGTCTTGGCCGCGCGCACCAGCACGCCGCCGACCTCGGCGACGCGCATTTCGCGGTGCACGAACAGCGCCACCACCAGCGCGTAGAAGGCCGCGACCACCGCCGCCTCGGTCGGCGTGAAGATGCCGCTCTTCATGCCGCCGATGATGATGATCGGCATCAGCATCGCCCAGAAGGCCCGGGTGGTCGCCTTCACGCGCTCGCRCATCGGCAGCGGCGTGCCCTTCGGCAGCTCGATGCGGCGCAGCACCCACTTCCACGCGCAGATCAGCCCGACGCCCATCAGCAGCCCCGGCACGATGCCGGAGATGAACAGCGCCGAGATCGAGGTGTTGGTCGTCACGCCGTAGATCACGAACGGCATCGACGGCGGGATGATCGGCGCGATGATCCCGCCCGACGCGATCAGCCCGGCCGAGGTCGCCATCGGGTAGCCCTGCTGGCGCATCATCGGCAGCAGGATGGTGGCGAGCGCCGCGGTGTCGGCCAGCGCCGAGCCGCTCATGCTGGCCATCAGCACCGCCGCGCCGATCGCCACGTAGCCGAGGCCGCCGCGGATGTGGCCGACCCAGGCCTGCGCCATGTCGATGATGCGGCGGCTGATGCCGCCGGAGTTCATCAGCTCGCCGGCCAGGATGAAGAACGGCACCGCCAGCAGCGGGAAGCTGTCGATGCCGGCCACCAGGTTCTGCGCCAGCAGCTGGGTGTCCCCGAAGCCGAGCACCCAGGCCATGCCGGCCCCGGTGAGCACCAGCGCGAGCGCCATGTTCATGCCGATGCCCATCAGCAGCAGCATGCCGGCCGAGAAGACGATGAAGGCGAGACCTTCGGGCGACATCACTCGACCTCCGCGCCGTGGCCCAGCGCGATCGGCTGGTTCCGGATCAATTCGACGAGCGCCATCGCGCCGATCGCGAGCGCGCACAGGAAGGCCGGCAGTGGCAGCAGCGCCGCCGGGTAGCCGAGCACCACCGAGCGGCTGTCCATGCCGACCACCACCTGCTGCCACGCACCCCAGGCCAGCATCGCGCAGGCCGCCACGACCAGCACGCGGATCAGCACCGTGAGCAGCCGCAGGGCGAGCGGCTTGCGCTGCAGCGCGCCGAGCAGGCTGGTGAAGGCCATGTGCTCGCCCAAGGGGTAGGCGGCCGTCGCGCCGATGAACACCATCCACACGAACAGCAGCCGCGACAGCTCCTCGCTGGCCGCGACGCCACTGCCGAAGCCGTAGCGCAGCACGACGTTGATGAACACCGCCACCGCCATCACGCCCAGGCAGGCGCCCATCGCGAGGTTGGCGAGGCGCAGCAGCGGGTGCGGCCGCGCGGAAGCGGGCGCAGAAGAAGAGTCGGTCGTCATGGAGTCTCCGTGGCATGCAGCCAGGCCGAGATGCGGGTCTGCAGTTCGGCCAGCGGCGCGGTCGCGTCGACGCGCAGCACGCGCGGCTCGCCGACCGGGGATTCGAGCGTCTCGAACTGGCTGTCGACCAGGGTGGCCGAGAAGAAGTGCGCCGACGCCCGCGCGGTGACGCGCGCCAGCGCCTGCTCGCGCGTCAGCTCGAGGAACACGAAGCGCAGCGCCGGGGCCGCGGCGCGCAGCCGCTCGCGGTAGGCGCGGCGCAGGGCCGAGCAGGTGAGCACGATGCCCTGCGGGTGCGCCGCCAGCTCGCCGGCCAGCGTCGTCAGCCAGCCGTCGCGGTCGGCATCGGTCAGCGGGATGCCGCGGCTCATCTTGTCGCGGCTGGCCGCGCTGTGGTGATCGTCACCCTCCACCAACTGCAGCCGCTCGGCCTGCGCGACCACCGCGCCCACCGTCGATTTGCCGCACCCGGCCACACCCATCATCACCACCGAACCGATCATCTGCCGCCGCACGAGAAGAACTGGAAAACAAAACCTGGAGGCGCCGGGCCGCAAGCAACCCAGACAGCGCTGTCCTCCGCAGCAAGGCGGTGGATATCAGGGGAATCACTGCATCATCTTCGTTGCAGGACAGCGCTATCCTAGTGAACAATGATTCGCCCACCGATGCGGACTTTCCCTGATGGGGCCCGCTTGATCAACCCGCCATGACGACCGACGCCACCTTCACCAGCCCCACGCCTTCCCGCCCGCGCGCCACCGGCCGCGTGACGCTGGCCGACGTGGCGCGGCTGGCCGAGGTGAGCCCGATCACGGTGTCGCGCGCGCTGCGCGGCGAGCGCGCGGTGCACCCCGACCTGGTCGCGCGCGTCAAGAGCGCCGCGCAGCGCCTGGGCTACGTGCCCGACCCGGCGGCGCGCGCGCTCGCGTCGCGGCACAGCGCGCACGTCGCGGTGCTGATCCCGATGCTGTCGAACGCGCTGTTCGTCGACCTGCTCGAAGAGGTGCAGCGCACGCTGCGCGCCGCCGGCTACCAGAGCCTGATCGGCGTCACGCACTACGACATCGGCGAAGAGGAGCAGCTGCTGCGCGAGCAGCTGCAGCACCGCCCGGCCGGCCTGATGGTGACCGGCCTCGATCGCAGCGAGGCCACGCGGGCGCTGATCGCGCAGAGCGGCGTGCCCTGCGTGCACCTGATGGAGCTGTCGGAGGTGCCGGGCGTCTACAGCGTCGGCTTCTCGCAGGCCGATGCGGCGGCGGCGCTGACGCGCCACCTGCTGTCGCGTGGGCGGCGCCGCATCGCGTTCGCCGCCGCCCAGCTCGACCCGCGCACGATGCAGCGGCGCGAAGGCTGGCGGCGCGAGCTGAAGCTGGCCGGCGCCTACGACGCGACGCTCGAATGGCTGAACCCGGCGCCGTCGTCGCTCGCGCTCGGCGGGCAGATGCTGGAGCAGATCCTCGAGCTGAAGCGGCCGGTCGACGCGATCTTCTTCTGCAACGACGACCTGGCGCAGGGCGCGCTGCTGGCCGCGCTGCGGCTGGGCGTGGCGGTGCCGGAGCGCATCGCGGTCGCCGGCTTCAACGACCTGACCGGCAGCGACCAGATGCTGCCGGCGCTGACCACCGTGCGCACGCCGCGCGGCGAGGTGGGCGCGGCGGCGGCGCGCATGCTGCTTGCGCTGATGCGCGGCGAGAGCGTCGCGCAGCCGGCGGTGGATGCGGGTTATCAGCTGATGGTGCGCGCCAGCACCTGACGTTTTCTCCGGTACGCTTGCGCGTCCGGACCGTTCCGGCCCGCAACCGACCCCACGCCGTCGTGTCCGACCTGTTCCGCCGCCAGGCCATCGACCACCAGCGCCAGAAGTTCCACGGCGCCATCGTGCTGACGCGCAGCCCGCAACAGGCCGCGTGGACGGTGTTCTTCGTGCTGCTGGTGCTCGCGCTGGTCGCATTCGCGGCCACACAGGGCTTCGCACGCCAGGAAACCGTCGGCGGCGTGCTGCTGCCGAGCGGCGGCGTGCTGCGGCTGGTGGCACCGCAGGCCGGCGTGGTGCTGGCGGGCGGTGCCGCGCAGGGGCAGCAGGTGGCGGCCAACGCGCCGGTGCTGCGCTTGTCGGCTGAACAATCCAGTGCGCAGGGGCCGACGCAGTCGGCCGTCGCCGACTCGCTGAGCAGCCGCCAGCAGGCGCTGCGCGATGAACTGAAGCAGCAGGCCGAGCAGGCCCGCCAGCAGGCCGCCGCGCTCGATGCGCGCAGTGCCAACCTGGAGGCTTCGCTGAAGCAGCACGAGCGCGAGATCGCGTTGCAGCGCGAACGCGTCGCGGTGATGCTGGACATCGCCGCGCGCTACCCGGAGCTGGTGCGCTCGGGCGCGGTGTCGCCGGTCGAGGTGGCCGAGAAGAACGCCGAGGTGCTCGACCAGCAGTCGCGCCTGGCCACGCTGGAGCGCCAGCGGCTCGCGCTGCAGCAGGACCTGGCCGCCACCCGCGCGCAGCGCCAGGCCGTGCCGCTGCAGGCCGACCGCGAGGGCTCGCAGCTGCGGCGCGAATCGCAGGCGCTGTCGCAGCAGCAGGCCGAGAACGAGGCACGTCGAGAGACCGCCGTGCTGGCGCCGCAGGCCGGCCGCATCGCCACCGTGCTCGCCAGCCCCGGCCAATCGGTCGCGGCGGGCCAGTTGCTGGCCACGCTGCTGCCCGGCGGCAGCGGTGGCGCACTCGAAGCCGAGCTCGACGTGCCGACGCGCGCCGCTGGTTTCGTGAAGCCGGGCACGCCGGTGAAGCTGCGCGTCGATGCGTTCCCGTATGCGCGCTTCGGGCAGTTGCCGGCGCACGTGCGCGAGGTGTCGCAGAGCGCGGTGAGCGCCGTCGACAGCCTGTCCGGTGACGTGGCGGGTGGTGCGGCGGGTGGTGCGGCGGGCGGCGGCACCTACCGCGTGCGCGTCGTGATCGACCCGACCGACAGCGCCGCGCTCGCCTGGCGCGACGCGCTGAAGGCCGGCATGCGCGTGCAGGCCAGCCTGGTCGCCGAGAAGCGCACGCTGATCGAATGGGTGCTGGAGCCGCTGGCCGGCCTGCAGGTGGCGGCGCGATGAGCCTCGAACAAGACCCGGTGCCGCCCGGCGTGACGCGGCGGCTCGGCCTGTCGCGCCACCTGCCGGTGATCGTGCAGACCGAGGCCACCGAATGCGGGCTCGCGAGCCTCGCGATGATCGCCGTCTACCACGGCATCGACACCGACCTGCCGACGCTGCGGCTGCGCTTCGCGCTGTCGCGCAAGGGCACCAACTTCGAGAGCATGGTGCGCATCGCCGGTGCGCTCGGGCTGGACAACCGGCCGCTGAAGCTCGAGATGGAGCACCTGCCGCAGCTCCAGCTGCCCTGCGTGCTGCACTGGGACATGAACCACTTCGTCGTGCTGAAGTCGGTGTCGGCGCGGCGCATCGTGATCCACGACCCGGCGATCGGCGTGCGCAGCTTCACGCCGGAAGAGTTCGCCCAGCACTTCACCGGCATCGCGATGGAGCTGACGCCGGCCGCCGGCTTCGAGCCGCGGCGCGAGAAGCTCGAGTTCACGCTGCGCGGGCTGATGGGGCGCATCACCGGGCTCGGGCCGGCGCTCGGGCAGATCCTCGCGCTCGCGGTGGCGCTCGAGGTGGTGGTGATCGCGCTGCCGTTCTACCTGCAGTGGGTGGTCGACCACGGGCTGCTCGCGGCCGATCTCGACCTGCTGGCGATCCTCGCGATCGGCTTCGGGCTGCTGGTGCTGCTGCAGACGGGCCTCGGCGCGGTGCGCGGCTGGTGGGTCGCGACGCTGAGCGCGCGGCTCAATTTCCAGTGGCTGGGCAACGTGTTCGGCCACCTGGTGAAGCTGCCGCTGGAGTTCTTCGAGAAGCGGCACGTCGGCCACATCATCTCGTGCTTCGGCTCGGTGACGGTGATCCAGAAGACGCTGACGACCAGCGTGGTCACCGCGCTGGTCGATGCGCTGATGGTGCTCGGCACCGCCGCGATGATGGCGGCCTACAGCCTGAAGCTGCTCCTGGTGTCGCTGGCCGCGATGCTGCTGTACGCCGCGCTGCGCTGGTCGGTGTTCCGGGCGCTGCGCGCGGCGAGCGCGGAGGAGATCATCCACGCCGCGCGGCAGCAGACGCACTTCCTCGAGACCGCCAGCGGCATCCAGAGCGTGCGGCTGTTCGGCCGCGGCAACCTGCGCCGCGCCGGCTGGATGAACATGCTGGCCGACCAGTTCAACGCCGGCCTTCGGGTGCAGCGCGTGCACATCGGCAACGAGACGGCGCAGACGCTGCTGTTCGGGCTGGAGCGGGTGCTGGTGGTGTGGCTCGCGGCGCGCTCGGTGCTGGCCGGCAGCTTCACGGTGGGCATGCTGTTCGCGTACATGGCCTACAAGGAGCTGTTCTCGACACGCGTCGCGTCGATGATCGACAAGCTGTCGGAGCTGGCGATGCTGCGGCTGCACGGCGAGCGCGTGGCCGACATCGTGCTGGCCGAGGCCGAGGCGGCCGAGGGGCTGGCGGGTGCCAACGCGGTCGAGGTCGACCTGTCGCGCCGGCCGGCGCGCATCGAGCTGCGCGGTGTCTCGTACCGCTACGCGAGCACCGAGCCGTGGGTGCTGGAGAACGTCAACCTGACGGTGGAAGCCGGCGAGTGCCTCGCGCTGACCGGTGCCTCGGGTTGCGGCAAGACGACGCTGGTGAAGGTGATGCTCGGGCTGCTGCCGCCGACGCAGGGCGAGGTGCTGTTCGACGGCACGCCGATCCTGCACCTGGGTCTCGCGAACTACCGCGCGCTGATCGGCACGGTGATGCAGGAGGATCGGCTCTTCTCCGGCTCGCTGGCCGACAACATCTGCTTCTTCGATGCCGAGCCCGACATGGCGCGCATCGAGGCCTGCGCGCAACTCGCAGCCATCGAGAGCGAGATCCAGGCGATGCCGATGGGCTACCACACGCTGGTCGGCGACGTGGGCGTCGGCATCTCGGGCGGGCAGAAGCAGCGCGTGCTGCTGGCGCGCGCGCTGTACCGCGCGCCGCGCATCCTGGTGCTCGACGAAGCCACCAGCCACCTCGACCTGCGCAACGAGCAGACGGTGAACGACGCGGTGGCGGCGATGCAGCTGACGCGCGTGGTCGTCGCACACCGGCCGGACACGATCGCGATGGCGGACCGGGTGGTGGTGATCGAGCAGGGGCGGGTGGCGGGGGAGGAGCCTACCCCCACCCCACGTCGCGCGGATGCCGCATCGCCGAGCTGACGATCTCCAGGTCCTTCGCCTCGACGCCGAACTGCTCGAACCAGGTTCGCCACTCGCGCACGCAGCGGGCGATGCGATCGACGGTCTCGCGGGCCTGCTCTTGCGTCAGCCCGAACATCGGCGCGCGGCTCAGCGCATTCGGCAAGGTCGCCAGCCGCCCCTCCGCACCGACGCTCAGGTGCAGGTAGCGCGTGTGCGCCACCTGCGGCTTCGGCAGCACGTCATACAGCGGGCTGAGCGTCCAGCCCTTCGCCTGCGGCTGCCACACGAAGGCATGGTTGCGCAGGTGGTCGTCGTCGTTGCTGACCAGGATGTTGAAGACCATGCGGCCGAACAGCTCCGTGCGGTCGCCCTGCACCCGTCCCGCCGCGCCGATGGCGGCGAGCTTCAGCGAGATGTCGGCATACGACGCCTGTGACGACTGCGACTCGTGTAGTTCGAGCGCGGTCAGCGCACTGATGGCGTGGCGCCGCGCGAAGCCGCCTTCGCTGGGGTAGCGGTCGAAACGCTCGATCAGCATCACGTCGCGGCCGTCGGGCAGGCGCAGCAACTCGGTCGCCGGCACGGTCAGGCCGCAGGTGCGCGCCAGCTCCAGCGTGGCGCGCTCCACCGCCGGGATGTTGAAGCGGTCGCCGACCGACGGGAACTTGGCGAGGTACTGGACGCCGTCCTTCACCACCACCGCCTTCGGACGGGCGCCGCCCATGCTCGGGCCGGCATCGAACAGCTGCTCGAGTTCGTGCGGCACCGGTTCGCTGCGCTGCACCCTGTCGGCCGCGTCGAGCAGGTAGCGCACGTCGGCCACCGGCACCAGCCGGCCCCGGGTCTCGTCGTGGTCCAGGCCCGGTCGGATGTCGAGCGCGCCGAACCGGTTCGACCCGGCCTCCATCAGGTAGCGCGTCTCGGCCAGTGCATTTGGTGGCGCCTTCAGGATGTTCTCGATGACCCGCCGGCCCCACATGTCGGGCATGGCGTCGCGCACGGCACCGAAGAACTCCAGGCCATTGGAGGGTTCGTACGTGCGTTGCGAGCCGGGAACCGCGGTGGCCAGCGACAGCGTCGCGGCATCGATCGGAATGGCCTTGGGCCGTTCGAGGTACTTCGCCCCGAAGCCGAAGCTCGACGACACGACCGCCAGCCCCTCTTCGACGATGGACAGTTGCCCGGCCGGAACGGCCTTCAGCTCGCCCGGCAGCCAGGCGAAGACGACACCCTTGAATTCAGAAGGCATAGGGGTCCTCCTCGGCGTCCCTGCCCCTCGATCCGGTGGCGCGCTTGCGCTGTTCGAGCTGGCGCCGGGCTCGGCCGGCGGCGTCGGCATCAGGGTCGGCAGCCCTTTGGAGAATCGGCAACAGGTTGGAGACTTCCATCGCGGACAGCCACGAAGAAAAGCTGACCGCGGGGTCGCCCCGCTCGATGCGCTGCAAGGTGGCGACGCTCATGCGGRCACGCTCCGCAAAGTCGGCCTGCGTGAGGTTGCGCGCCAGGCGGGCCAGGCGGATCGCCGCCCCCAGCTGGCCGGAGGCCGCGACGGACGCAGGGCTGGCAAAGGCGGCTTCGGGACGGCGCATGACTTCTCGCAGTCAAAGGAATGCATCATATCTGATGCATTGACAAAGCAATAATCCATCATATTTGCTGCCTTAATAAGATAAGGTAGCAATTAAGCTGTAAACCGCCTCAAACTGAATCGGTCCATTCGTCCCTGTTTCATCCCCCGTCGAATGCGGAGCCAATCGCCGCCGCAACCTCAGCAGCCAGGCTCTCCTGCAACAGCGCCGGAAACTCCTTCTTCAGCTTGTTCGACACCAGTCCTCCGCTGTCGCGCACCGAACGGATGATCCGGTCGATGTCGGCGTCAGGCCCCTCGATGAACTGCTTGACCCGTTCGCGCGCGGTGCGAAGGCTGCGCAGATGACGCGCTTCCTTGCGCATTTCCTGCTCGAGGGTCGATTGCACGACCTCGGCCAGGTACTCCACGTGGTCGGTCAGGTCGGGATAGCGCCACGCAGGCAAGGCGTCGTCGTAGGCATCGAAGCGAAGGTTGCTGCGCACCCCGTCGTCTGCCACCTCTTCCGCGCCGAAGCGCCAGGCTTCGGCGTACTTGCGCATCAACGGTCGCGAGAACAACTCGAGCACCTCGTCATAGCCACGCCGGCGGACGACGCTGCTGATGATCGTGGCCGACACCGGCAGGATGAACGGCGTCGCCACCGCACCATCGCGCCGCAGCGTGTCGTTGATCAGGAAGCGCGAGATCCGCCCGTTGCCGTCGGACATCGGGTGGATGTAGACGAAGCCGAACGACAGCACCGCCGCCCGCACCAGCGCCGACGCGCCGGCCGTGCGTTCTGCAAAACTTCGCAGCCCGGACAGCAACGCGGGCGCGTCTTCCCAATGAGGCGCGATGTAGTAGACCACCTCGATGAAGCCATCGATCTCACCGACGAACACCGGTGAGCGGCGCACGCCGTAACGCGTCGCGCGCGGGCCGAGAATCTGCGATTGCAGCTCGCCCAGCGCGTCGATCGACAAGGGGTCGTCGCCCTGGCCGCAACGCTGCTCCATCGCCGATGCAAAGCGCCGCACGCGATCGACGTGCTGCTCTTCGTGCTCGATCGCGAAGCTCGCCCGGCTTTCCTTGACCGTCAGCCAGACCACGCTGCGCAGCAACAGGTCGGCGCCGAACTCGACTTCAAGCGCGGCGAGTTGCTTCGCACAGTCGTAGTCCTCGGCTTCGCGCACACGGGCCGTGCGCAGCACCATGGGGCAATAGTCTCGTGTGCCCGGCAGGTTGTCGCGAACCCGCCAGCGCGGGTCGTTCACGACCCGGCGCGCGGTCACGCAGGATTCCTCGTCGAGCGCGGCCACGTAGTTGCCGGACGCGACGCCCGCGAAGGCCAGCCGGTGCCCCGTCAGGTACTCGTAGAAGAAGCAGGCCCGGCGCGCATACTGGCCGGTCGGTTCGGCGGCGATCCAGGCCTCCAGCACCGACACCTCCACCACGGCGAACAGGCGTGCCAGGAACTCGAGGTGGACGCCCTCTCGTTTCAACGCGAAGGCCAGATGCCCGGGCACGGTGTCCGAGGGCCGGGCCGACGCCGGGTAGTGCTCGCGAACGTAGCCGTTCTCGCTGACGGTGCTGCGAGAGCCGGCAATGGCGCTGACGGTGCGAAAGGCCTGCACCGGCGCCACGCCGTGGCGCTCGGCCAGCCACTGGTAGCCGATCCAGTCGGTCACTTCGGAATCCCGGGTTCGTGATGAAAATCGATTAACGGCCCGAGATATTGATTAGAAATCGACCAATCGTCAATAAAACGATTACAAACCCTTCACTTCACCGGCTTGAACGCGATCACGTCGACTTCCACCTTCGCGTCCACCATCAGCCGCGCCTCGGTCGTCGAGCGCGCCGGTTTCCCGTTCGGAAAGTAGCTCATGTAGATGCGGTTGAACGCGCCGAAATCGCGCGCGTCCTGCAGCCAGCAGGTGCTCTTGCAGACGTCGTCGAAGGTCGCGCCGGCCAGTGCCAGCACCGCCTTCAGGTTCTCCATCACCTGGCGCGTCTGCGCCTCGATGCCGCCGGCGACGATCTCGCCGTTCGCATCCGCCGGGACCTGCCCCGACACGTAGATGAAGTCGCCGGCGCGCACGGCCGGAGAGAACGGCCGCGCCTGGCGGTCGGAAGCCACCGGCGGGGCGCCAAGGTATTCGAGGGGCATGGAAGACTCCTTCAGGGTGAAAACAGTGCAGCTGCGCACCATAGATGTGAAAGTGTCTTTCAGTCAACACCATCACATGGCGGGTAAACCCCGATTATTTGGCACGGCGATTGCTCCATAGTCGCGTCGTTCTGAAAAATACTTTCAGATTCCAGCCGTTCTGCTTCTTGGAGAGCCCGCCATGTCCCGCACCGACTCCCTCCCCCGCCGCACCCTGCTGAAGCTGCCCGCCGCGCTCGGCCTGGCCGCCTGCCTGCTCGGCGCCGCCGGCACCGCGCAGGCCCAGGGTCCGCGCAACTTCGCGACGCTCGCGATGGTCGGCGAGCCGCAGACGCTCGACCCGATGGCCTCCACCGCCGACCTGGTCGGCACCATCATGCAGCACGTCTACGAGCCGCTCTACACCTTCGACGCGAAGTGGAACGTGGTGCCGATGCTGGCCGAAGCGCAGCCCAAGATCAGCGCCGACGGCAAGACCTACACGATCACCCTGCGCAAGGGCGTGATGCTGCACAGCGGCCGCGAACTGAACGCCGACGACGTGGTCGCGAGCCTGCAGCGCTGGATGGAGCAGGCGCCGCGCGGCAAGGCCGTCGGCAAGGAGCTCGACAGCCTCAAGGCGACCAGCCCGCTGGCGGTGCAGATCGTGCTGAAGAACCCGTATGCGCCGCTGCTGGCCCAGCTCGCGCTGCCGAGCGGCATGGCCGCCATCATGGCCAAGGAGGCGATCGCGACGCCGCTGAAGGAGTTCGTCGGCACCGGCCCGTACCGCTTCAAGGAGCGCAAGCCCGATGCCTACGTGCTGCTGACGCGATTCGACAAGTACAGCGCCCGCAAGGAGCCGGCGAGCGGCTACGCCGGCAAGCGCGAGGCGCTGATCGAGGAGCTGCGCTTCGTGCCGGTGCCCAATGCCAACACCCGGGTCGAAGGCGCGCTCGCCGCGCAGTACGACTTCGCCGACCTGCTGCCGGTCGAGGCGCTGTCGCGGCTCGAGAAGGCGGCCGGCAAGACGGTGCCGATCCTGACCACCTCGTTCGGCTTCCCATACCTGGTGCTGAACACCAAGGAAGGCGTGGCCGCCAGCGTCGGCGTGCGCCGCGCGCTGCAGACCGCGATCGGCGAGGGCGAGATGCTGGCCGCCGGCTTCGGCGACACCCGCTTCTTCAGCGCCGAGGGCAACCACTTCCCGAAGGGCTCGCCGTTCTACTCGAACGCCGGCACCGATGCCTACAACCAGCGCAATGCGAAGAAGGCCAGGGACGACGCCGAGAAGGCCGGCTACAAGGGTGAGCCGGTGCGCGTGCTGACGAGCCGCCAGTACGACTTCCACTACAACATGGCGCTGCTGATGGCCGAACAGCTCAAGCGCGCCGGCTTCAAGGTCGAGCTCAACGTCGTCGACTGGGCGACGCTGGTGCAGCGCCGCAACGACTCGAAGCTGTGGGACCTCTACGTCACCCACTCCGGCCAGTTCCCCGAGCCGATGCTGTCGCCGCCGCAACTCGGCGAAGGCGCGCCGGGCTGGTGGAGCTCGCCGGCCAAGCAGGCGGCGCTGGCGGCCTTCAACCAGGAAACCGATGCGGCGAGGCGCGGCGCGCTGTGGGGCAAGGTGCAGCAGGTGGTGTACGACGAGGTGCCGTACATCAACGTCGGCCGCTTCAACGGGCTCGCGGCACGCAGCCTGGCGCTCGACGGCTACGTGCCGTCGACCTGGCCGTTCTTCTGGAACGCGCGCATCAAGTAAATCCCTTAGGCAGCCGATGCACCGCTACCTCCTCTCCCGCCTCGCCGGCATGCTGGCGGTGCTCGCCATCGTCGCGGTGATGGTGTTCGTGCTGACGCGCGCCGCGTCGGGCGACCCGATCTCGGTGCTGCTGGGCGACCAGGCCACCGCCGAGGACATCGCCCGCGTGCAGAAGGACTACGGCCTCGACAAGCCGCTACCGGTGCAGTTCGCGTACTGGCTCGGCGAGGTGCTGCACGGCAACCTCGGCCAGTCGATCTTTTTGCAGCGCCCGGTCACGCAGGCGCTGTGGGAACGCGCCGAGCCGACCACGCTGCTCGCGCTGATGGCGGTGGCGATCGCGGCGCTGATCGGCATCCCGTGCGGCATCGTCTCGGCGGTGTACCGCGGGCGCTGGCTCGACCAGGTCGTCACCGGCGCCGCGATGCTGGGCGCCAGCATCCCGAGCTTCTGGTTCGGCATCGTGCTGATCCAGCTGTTCGCGGTGTCGCTCGGCTGGTTCCCGGTGTCGGGCTATGGCGCGCCCGATGCACCACTCGCCGAACGCATCCATGCGCTGATGCTGCCGTCGCTGGTGCTGGGCGTGCTGAACTCGGCGCTGATCATCCGCTTCACGCGCGCGTCGATGCTCGACGTGCTGGGCGAGGACTACGTGCGCACCGCGCGCTCGAAGGGCCTCGGCGAAGGCACGGTGGTGCTGAAGCACGCGCTGCGCAACGCGCTGGTGCCGGTCGTCACGGTGCTGGGCCTGACGGTCGCGCTGATGATCGGCGGCGCGGTCGTCACCGAAACCGTGTTCGGCCTGCCCGGCATCGGCAACCTGGTGGTCAACGCGGTGCTGCGGCGCGACTACCCGGTGATCCAGGGCGCGCTGCTGGTGATCGCGGCGATCTACGTGCTGATCAATTTCGCGATCGACCTGCTGTACGTGGCCGTCGATCCCCGGGTGAAACTGTGAGGATGTCGAAGTGAGAATGCCGCGCCTCCTTCGACAACTGATGCACCGCCGCATCGTGATGGTCTCGGCCGCGCTGCTGCTGGTCATCGCAGTGCTGGCGCTCGGCGCACCGTGGTTCGCGTCGTTCGACCCGAACGACACCGCGGTGCTCGACCGCCTGAAGGCGCCGAGCGCCGCCCACCTGCTCGGCACCGACGAGCTCGGCCGCGACCTGTACGCGCGCATCGTGCACGGCGCGCGCTACTCGCTCGCGATCGCCGCGCTGACCGCCCTCGGCTCGGTGCTCGCCGGCACGCTGCTCGGCCTGGTGGCCGGCTTCTTCCGCCGGCTCGACACGCCGCTGATGCGGGTGGTCGACGCGATGATGTCCTTCCCCGACATCCTGCTCGCGATCGCGCTGGTCGCGATCCTCGGGCCCTCGCTGCTGAACGTGGTGCTGGCGCTGGTGCTGGTCTACACGCCGCGCGTCGCGCGCGTGGTGCGGGCCTCGACGCTGGTGGTGCGCGAGCTGCTGTTCGTCGAGGCGGTGCGGGCGCTCGGCGTGCGCACCTCGCGCATCCTGTGGCGCCACATCCTGCCGAACCTGCTGTCGCCGATCCTGGTGCAGGTGTCGTTCATCTTCGCGTACGCGATCCTGGCCGAGGCCGGGCTGTCGTTCCTCGGCGTCGGCGTGCCGCCCGAGATCCCCACCTGGGGCACGATGGTCGCCGGCAGCCAGCAGTACGCCGATCGCGCCTTCTGGGTCGTGCTGTTCCCCGGCCTCGCGATCATCCTGACGGCGCTGTCGCTGCAGATCCTCGGCGACGGCGTGCGCGACCTGCTCGACCCCAAGCTGAAGAAGACGCTGTGATGACCACGAACCGCCTCACCGTGACGGGCCTCAGCACCTGCTTCCCGACCGAAGACGGCCTGGTGCGCTCGGTGGCCGACGTCAGCTTCGGCATCGCGCCCGGCAAGACCACCGCGATCGTCGGCGAATCGGGCTCGGGCAAGTCGGTCACCAGCCTGACGCTGATGCGGCTGCTGCCGAAGACCGCGCGCGCGCAGGTGGCCGGCAGCGCGCGCTTCGTCACGCGGGCCGGTGCCGAGGTCGACCTGCTGACGCTGCCCGATGCGCCGATGCGCGCGCTGCGCGGCAACGAGCTGGCGATGATCTTCCAGGAGCCGATGACCAGCCTGAACCCGGTGTTCACGGTCGGCGAGCAGATCGCCGAGAGCGTGCGGCTGCACAAGCGGCTGGACCGCAGCACCGCGCTCGCGCACGCGAAGCGCATGCTGGATCTCGTGGAGATCCCCGCTGCCGCGCAGCGCCTGCACGAGTACCCGCACCAGCTGTCGGGCGGCATGCGCCAGCGCGTGATGATCGCGCTGGCCATGGCCTGCGACCCGACCCTGCTGATCGCCGACGAGCCGACCACCGCGCTCGACGTGACGATCCAGGCGCAGATCCTGGTGCTGATGCGCCGGCTGCAGGCCGAGACCGGCATGAGCATCCTGTTCATCACGCACAACCTCGGCGTGGTCGCGCACCATGCGGACGAYGTGGTCGTGATGTACGCCGGCCGCGTCGTCGAGTCGGCGCCGGTGCGGCCGCTGTTCGCCTCGCCCGCGCACCCGTACACGCAGGGGCTGCTGGCCTGCCTGCCGGGCAAGGCGCACGCGGCAGGGCAGCCTCGGCCGAAGCGCTTGTTCGCGATCCGCGGCCAGGTGTCGAGCCCGCTCGCGCCACCGCCGGGCTGCGCGTTCGAGCCGCGCTGCGACCAGGCGATCCCGGCCTGCGCGCAGGCGGTGCCGCCGCTCGCGGACACTGGTGAATCGCGACAGGCGCGCTGCATCCGCGTGCCGTCGCTGGAAAGGAATGCGGCATGAGCGATGCAGCCACCCCGCTGATCGAGGTGCGGAACCTGAAGCGCTATTTCGGCAGCAGCGACAAACCGGTGCGCGCCGTCGACGACGTGTCGTTCGCGATCCGCGCCGGCGAGACGCTGGGCCTGGTCGGCGAATCCGGCTCGGGCAAGAGCACGATCGGCCGCACCGTGCTGCGCCTGATCGAGCGCACCGCCGGCCAGGTGCTGTACCGCGGCGACGACCTCGGCGCGCTGTCGGCCGAGCGCATGCGCCGCCTGCGCAGCAAGCTGCAGATCATCTTCCAGGACCCGTACGCGAGCCTGAATCCGAAGATGCGCATCAGCGCGATCCTCGACGAGGCGCTGTCCACGCACGGGCTCGCGAAGGGCCGGCGCAAGGAGCGCATCGCCGAGCTGCTCGACCTGGTCGGGCTGCGGCCGGAGCATGCGAGCCGCTTCCCGCACGAGTTCTCCGGCGGCCAGCGGCAGCGCATCGGCATCGCGCGGGCGCTGGCGGTGGAGCCGGAGTTCATCGTCGCCGACGAGCCGCTGTCGGCGCTCGACGTGTCGATCCAGGCGCAGGTGATCAACCTGCTGGCCGAGCTGCGCGAGCGGCTGTCGCTGACGATGCTGTTCATCTCGCACGACCTCGACGTGGTCGAATACCTGTGCGACCGCGTGGTGGTGCTGTACCTGGGCCGCGTGATGGAGGTGTCGACGACGGCCGAGCTGTTCGCGCGGCCGCTGCACCCGTACACGCAGGCGCTGCTGGCCGCGAGCCCGAAGCCCGACCCGCTGGACAAGACCGAGATCATCCCGCTGAAGGGCGACATCCCGAGCCCGATGAACCCGCCGTCGGGCTGCGTGTTCCGCACGCGCTGCCCGAAGGCGATCGATGCGTGCGCGCAGACCATTCCGCCGCTGGAAGAGAAGGCGCCGGGGCGATTCTCCGCGTGCATCCTGTGAAGCTGAATCACTCCCCTCCCGTTCACCCTGAGCAGGGACCGAGCTTGTCGAGGGCCCGTGTCGAAGGGCTGCCTCCGAAGCGACTCGACCAGGGCTTCGACAGGCTCAGCCCGGCCCTTCGACAAGCTCAGGGCGAGCGGGAGCGGAGTCCATTCGCAAAGAGAGTCACCCCATGACCAACGACCTGATCGACCCGCTGCTGCAACCCGGCCTCAAGGGCTACCCGCTGACCGCTTCGCCGCGCCGCCGCAGCGAAGTGGCCGCCGCCGGCTGGAACGTGCTGGCCGGCGACCTGCCGCTGCCGCTCGCCGTGCTGAAGCGCGAGGCGCTGGAGCACAACATCGCGTGGATGCAGCAGCGCACGAAGGACTGGGGCATCGAACTCGCGCCGCACGGCAAGACGACGATGTCGCCGCAGCTGTTCCGCCGCCAGCTCGATGCCGGCGCCTGGGGCCTGACCTTCGCGACGGTGAACCAGCTCGCGATCGGCGTCGCCGCCGGTGCGCGCCGCACGCTGATCGCCAACCAGGTCGTGCACGACGCCGACCTCGCGGCGATCCAGGCGCTGCTGCGCGGTCATGCTGACCTGCGCATCGTGTTCCTGGTCGACTCGCTCGCGCAACTCGACCTGATCGAGGCCTGGGCGCTGGCCCACCCCGGTGCCCTGCCCTTCGAGGCGATGCTCGAAGTCGGCGTCGCCGGCGGCCGCAGCGGCGTGCGCACCGATGAAGAAGCCGCCACGCTCGCGCGCCGGATGCACGCGAGCCCGGCGCTGAAACTGGTCGGCATCGAGTGCTACGAAGGCCTCGGCGCCAAGGGCGAGATCGATGCCGACGTGCCGTATGCGAAGGCGCTGATGGACCGCGTCGAGGCGATCGCGAAGACCGCCGATGCCGAGGGCCTGTTCGATGCCGACGAGGTGCTGCTGTCGGCCGGCGGCTCGGCCATCTTCGACCTGGTGGCCGGCCGGCTCACGCCCTCGCTCGCGCGACCGGTGCGCGGCCTGCTGCGCTCCGGCTGCTACGTGACGCACGACCACGGCTTCTACAAGCGCATGGTGAACAGCGTCGAGGCGCGCCTGGGCTGCGGTTGCGGCGAGACGCTGCACCCCGCGATGGAGGTCTGGGCGATGGTGCAGTCGCGGCCGGAGCCGGGTCTCGCGATCCTCGCGGTCGGCAAGCGCGACATCTCGTTCGACCTGGCGCTGCCGGTACCGATCGCGCGTGCGGCGCGCGGTGCGCGGCAGACCTCGCCGGTGCCGGCGGGCTGGTCGATTACCGGGCTGAACGACCAGCATGCCTACCTGCGCTGGGCCGCGGATGACGAAGCCACCGCCCCCGCGGTCGGCGAACGCATCGGCCTGGGCATCTCGCACCCCTGCACCACCTTCGACAAATGGCACTGGATGCCGGTCGTCGAGAACGACTACCGCGTCAGCGACGCCGTGGCGATGCACTTCTGAATGGATGACCCACCCCCGAAGCGCCTTCGGCGCTCCCCCCTCAAGGGGGGCGCCGCCAGCGGCCCGGCAAAGCCGGTTCCGCGGCGGCCGCTTGATCGGCCGCTTCTTGGCATGGACGGCATGAGCGCAACAGAGACCTGAGATGACACGAACCTTGCTGGAGAACGTGGCCGCGGCGCGCGAAGGCGCACCCACCGCACGCCGCGCGATCCTCGACCTGATCCTCGACGACCCCGATCGCGTGCTCGAGGAAAGCTTCGAATCGCTGGCCGGACGCGCCGGCAGCTCGGTGCCCACCGTGATGCGCACCTGCCGCGACCTCGGCTTCGCCGGGCTGCGCGAGTTCAAGCTCGCGCTGGCCCATGCGCTGGCGCTCGGCGGCTCGCCGCTGCACCGCCGCGTCAACATCGAGGACAGCGCCGACGAGGTGGTCACAAAGATCTCGCGCAGCGCCGCCGCGTCGGTGGCCGGCGTGCGCGCGCAGCTCGACATGGCCGCGCTCGGCGCCGCCGTCGACGCGCTCGCGGTCGCGCGCCACGTCGACCTGTACGGCGCCGGCTCCACCTCGTGGTTCATGRCGCAGGACCTGCAGGCGCGGCTGTTCCGCCTCGGCCTGTCGGCCACCGCCTGGGCCGACTACCACCTGCAGCAGGTCGCGGCCGCAGCGCAGGACGAGCGCGGCGTCGTGATCGCGATCTCGCACGTCGGCGGCATGCCCTCGCTGCTCGATTCGGTCGACATCGCCCGCGCGCAGGGCGCGAAGGCGGTCTGCATCACGCGCCCCGGCACGCCGCTGGCCGAGCGCGCCGACATGCTGATCGCGCTGAGCGTGCCCGACGACGCGGTGATGCACGTCGGCATCGACGCCTACCTGACCCACCTGACGGTGATCGAGATCCTGACCGTGCTGGTCGCGCAGCGGCGCGGCGACCCGGCCGTGCAGCGGCTGCGCTACGTGCGCGAAGCACTGCAGCGCCACGGCATCGACGTGCGCACGCACCCGCTGCAGAGTTGGGATGGCGGCGGCGTGGGGAACAAGCCATGAGCGTGTTGGCCACCCTGTTCCAGAATGGGCTCGTGATCGACGGCTCCGGCACGCCCGGCTGGACCGGCGACGTGCTGATCGCCGGCGACCGCATCCTGCGCACCGGCACCGGGCTRCGCGATCGGCTGCCCGAGGGCCTCGCGCCCGAGGAGGTCGAGACCGTCGACTGCACCGGCCTCGCGATCGCGCCCGGCTTCATCGACGCCCACACGCACGACGACGCGATCGTGCTGCGCGATCCCGACGGCCTGCCGAAGCTGTCRCAGGGCATCACCACCGTGATCACCGGCAACTGCGGCATCTCGCTCGCACCCTACGTCACCGAGGCCGCGAAGGCGCCGCTGAACCTGCTGGGCGCCGGCTCGTTCCGCTACCCGACGATGGCCGCCTACCGCGATGCGGTGCAGGCCGCGCAACCGTCGCTGAACGTCGCCGCGCTGGTCGGCCACACGACGCTGCGCTTCGCCGCGGTGCCCGATCTCTCGAAGCCGGCCTCGGCCGACGAGCGCGCGCGCATGGCCGCGCTGCTCGAGGCCAGCATGGCGGAAGGCGCGCACGGGCTGTCGTCCGGGCTGTTCTACGAAGAGGCCTACCCGGCGCCGGCCGACGAGGTCACCGAGCTCGCGCGCATCGTCGCGCGCCACGGCGGCATCTACGCGACGCACCTGCGCAGCGAGATGGCGCAGATCATCGAGGCGCTGCACGAGGCCGGCGACACCGCGTTCGCGGCCGGCGTGCCGTTGGTGATCTCGCACCACAAGTGCGCCGGCCCGGCCAACTGGGGCCGCACCCGCGAGACGCTGCCGCTGATCGATGCGCTCGGCACGCGCCAGCCGGTCGCGATGGACGTGTACCCCTACGTGGCCGGCTCCACCGTGCTGCGCGAGGACCTGGTCGACGGCGTGATCGACGTGATGCTGACCTGGAGCGACGCGCACCCGGAGCACACCGGCCGGCTGCTGTCGGCGATCGCCGACGACTGGGGCGTCGACCAGAAGACCGCCTGCCGCCGGCTGCAGCCGGGCGGCGCCTGCTACTTCCAGATGAACGAGGACGACGTCGAGCGCGTGATCGCGCACCCGCGCACGATGATCGGCTCCGACGGCCTGCCGCACGACCGCCACCCGCACCCGCGGCTGTGGGGCGCGTTCCCGCGCGTGCTGGCGCGCTACTGGCGCGAGCGCCGGCTGTTCACGCTCGAGCAGGCGGTGCACAAGATGACCGGGCTGACCGCGCGCAATTTCCGCATCGCCGAGCGCGGCCTGCTGCGCCCGGGGATGATGGCCGACGTGGTGGTGTTCGACCCGGCGCGCATCGCCGACACCGCCACCTACGACACGCCGATCAGCGCCAGCATCGGGATTGCCTCGGTGCACGTGAACGGCGTGCGCGCCTATGCTGCCGGACCGGTGCCGCAGGTGTTGCAGCGCGCCGGGCGGATGTTGACGAGGGGAACATCGGATGTCGTCTGAACAGATGCTCGAGAAATCGCTGGACGTGCTGGCCATCGGTGAAGCCATGGCCGAGTTCAACCAGCAGCCCGACGGCCGCTACCTCGCCGGCTTCGGCGGCGACACCTCGAACTGCGCGATCGCGGCCGCCCGCATGGGCGCGCGCACCGGCTACCTGACGCAGCTCGGCGACGACCTGTTCGGCGAACAGCTGCTGTCGCTGTGGCGCAGCGAAGGCATCGCGACGCAGGGCGTGCACCGCGTCGCCGGCGCCGAGACCGGGCTCTACTTCGTGACGCATGGCGAGGGCGGCCACCGCTTCTCGTACCGCCGCGCCGGCAGCGCCGCGAGCCGCATGCGCCCCACCGACCTGCAGCCCGGCCTGGTGCAGGGCGCGCACTGGCTGCACTGTTCGGGCATCTCGCAGGCGATCAGCGCATCGGCCTGCGACGCGGTGTTCGAGGCCATCGCCCGCGCGCGCGGCGCCGGCACGCAGGTCAGCTACGACCTGAACTTCCGCCCGGCGCTGTGGCCCGCGGCCCGCGCACTCGCGATCGCGCGCGAGACGCTGGCGCACTGCGACCTGTTCTTCCCGAGCATCGACGAGATCGGCGCGCTGACCGGGCTGCTGCGGCACGACGACATCCTGCGCTGGTCGCACGACCAGGGCGCGAAGCGGGTCGCGCTGAAGCTCGGCGCATCGGGCTGCCTGGTGTCGGACGCGAACGGCGCGCGCCTGATCGCGCCGCACCCGGTGACGCCGGTCGACGCGACCGGTGCCGGCGACTGCTTTGCCGGCGCGCTGCTCGCGCGGCTGTCGGCCGGCGACACGCTGGACCGCGCGGCCCGGCTGGCCAACATCGCCGCGGCGCTCAGCAC
>NZ_JBFUGW010000082.1:0-24367 GCF_056402735.1 Rhizobacter sp. P3_C12 | reverse complement strand
GCCAGGCCATCGCCGACATCGCGCTGCGCTGGCACCCGCCGACGCAGCTGCCGGTGGCGTTCCGCATCGGCGCGCCGGCCACCGCGGAGTTCCCGTTCGCGCTGTGGGACCGGCTCGCCCGCGACACCGCCGCGCCGCGCCGCCGGGCGCTGTCGCAGTACACCGATCCGGCCGGCGAGCCGGCGCTGCGCGAGGCGATCGCGCAGTGGCTGCTGGTGTCGCGCGGGATCCGCTGCGATGCGTCGCAGGTGCTGGTCACCTCGGGCTCGCAGCAGGGCATCGACCTGATCGGCCGGCTGCTGCTCGACCTGGGCGACGAGGTGATGGTCGAGGATCCGGGCTACCCGGGCATCCGCGCCAACCTGCTCGGGCAGGGCGCGCTCGTGCGGCCGGTGCCGCTGGATGCCGAGGGGCTGTGCATCGCGCAGGGTGCCGCGCGCTGGCCGCAGGCGCACATGGCGGTCGTGACGCCGACGCACCAGTTCCCGATGGGCGTGCACATGAGCCTGGCGCGCCGGCTGGCGCTGCTCGACTGGGCGCGCACGCGGCGTGCGTGGATCGTCGAGGACGACTACGACGGCGAGTTCCAGTACGGCGCGCACCGCATGCCGGCGCTGTGCAGCCTGCCGCAGTCGGAGCGCGTGCTGTACGTCGGCACCTTCTCGAAGACGCTGCACCCGGGCCTGCGGCTGGGCTTCATCGTGATGCCGCTCGCGCTGGCACCCGCCTTCGCGGGGGCGAAGGCCGTGACCGACCGGCACAGCCCCGGTGCCGCGCAGGACGTGCTGGCCCGCTTCATCACCGAGGGCCACCTGCTGCGCCACCTGCGGCGCATGCGCGAGCTGTACGCGCTGCGCCAGGAGCTGGTGATCGAGGCCCTGGCGAAGGCGAGCGGCGGTGCGCTGCGGCTGCTGCCGAGCGCGCAGGGCATGCACCTGGCGCACGAGGACGAAGCGGGCCGGCCGGACGAGCCGCTGTCGGCGCGCGCGCAGGAGGGCGGCGTGTACCTGGCGACGCTGTCGCGCTATGCGATCGAGGCGCCGCGGCGCGGCTGGCTGTTCGGCTATGCGGGGTACGACGAGGCGGCACTGCGGGCCGCGGCGCGCACGATTGGCAGGCTTGTAGCCCGGATGCCAATCCGGGGATCGTGACGCCGCACCCGGATTGGCATCCGGGCTACTCAATGCAGCGTGATCGGCAGGTCCGGGCCCTTGCCCGTCGCGATCGTCATTGCCTGCCGCGCGCTCCAGCCGGTCGACCAGCGCGCGAACTCGGCGGCCGGCATCGGCCGGCCCATGTGGAAGCCCTGGGCCTCGTCGCAGGCCAGTTCGCGCAGCAGCTCCCAGACCTGCGCGTTCTCGACGCCCTCGGCCACCACCGTGAGCCCGAGGCCGTGCGCCAGGTCGATCGTCGAGCGCACGATGCGCGCGTCGTCCAGGTCCTTCTCCATGTTGAGCACGAAGGACTTGTCGATCTTCAGCTCGTCCACCGGCAGCCGCTTCAGGTACGCGAGCGACGAATAGCCGGTGCCGAAATCGTCGATCGACAGCCGGAAGCCCAGCGCGCTCAGCTTGTCGAGCGTGGCCTGGGCGCGCTGCGGGTCGTCCATGATCGCGCTCTCGGTGATCTCCAGGCAGAAGGCCTCGGCCGGCACCGAATGGCGCACCAGCAGCGCATCGAACTTCTGCGGCAGCTCCGGGTCGAGCAGGTCGCGCGTCGACAGGTTGATTGAAATCGTCAGCGTCTGGCCGCTGTCGTGCAGGCGTTTCCACAGCTGCGCGGTCTGCTCGAAGACCCACAGCGTCAGCACCCGGATGAAACCGGTCTGCTCGGCGAACGGAATGAACTCCATCGGCGGCACCAGCCCGCGACGCGGGTGCTGCCAGCGCACCAGCGCCTCGGCGCCGACGACGCGTGCATTGCCGAGCGCGAGCTTGGGCTGCAGGTACAGCCGCAGCTCGTCGTGGTCGACCGCGTGGCGCAACTCGCTCAGCAGCGACAGCGTCTGCGAGCTTGCGGCATCGAGCGCCGCGTCGTAGACCATCGGGCCGTCGTGGTGGCGCTTGGCGGTGTACATCGCGACCTCGGCGCGGCTCAGCAGCACGTCGGCATCGCCGGCATGCAGCGGCCAGTTCGCGAGGCCCAGGCTCGCGCTGATGTCGACCGTCTGGTCTTCCAGCGTCAGCGCCGCGTCGAAGGCCTGGTTGATGCGCTTGGCGACCGTGCGGGTCAGCGCCACGTCGTTGGCCGGATCGAGCCCGGCCAGCAGCACCGCGAACTCGTCGCCGCCGAGCCGCGCGACCAGGTCGCCGCCGCGCACCGCCTGCTGCGTCAGCCGCTCGGCCACGCTGCGCAGCAGCAGGTCGCCGAAGCGGTAGCCGAGCACGTCGTTGACGTGCTTGAAGCGATCGAGGTCGAGCATGATCACCGAGACGGTCCGGCCATTCTTGCCGGCCGCGACGATCGCGTCGCGCACCGCGTTGCGGAACTGCAGGCGGTTCGGCAGCGCCGTCAGCGGATCCCAGTAGGCGAGCTTCAGGATCTCGTCCTGCTGCTCGCCGATGCTCTCGCGCATGCGCTCGAAGGCGCGGGCCACGTCGCCCAGCTCGTCGCTGCGGTCGAGGCCGCGCAGCGGCGTCGAGTAGTCGCCGGCACCCAGCCGTTCGGCCGCGGTCGCGAGGCGCCGCAGCGGCGTCGTCACGTGGCGCGCGGTCAGTACGCTGCCGATGCCGAACACCAGCACGCCGACCAGCGTCAGCGCGGCCAGCCCGAGCTGCAGCTGGCGGTACGGCGCGACCGCGTCGTCGACCGAGCGCAGCAGCAGCGCCGAGACGGCGGCGCCGTCGTGCTCGGCGAGCATCACGGTGCGGCCGCTGTATTCGTTGTCGAGCAGGCTCAGTGCCATCGCGGCCGAGCTGGCGGAAGCGTGGTTGCCGTTCACCTGTTCGAGTGTCAGCGCGGCCTGCTTCTCGAGCTGCTCGCGCGTGGCCAGCGGCAGCGTCGAGACGGCGGTGGTCCATGTCGAGCTCGCATCGCTGCGCACCTGCAGGCTGACCTGCAGCGACGACAGCGCATGCATGTCGTCGACCAGCCGCTGGTCGATCGGGAAGCCCATCAGCACCCAGCCGACCACCACCGGCGCGCGCATCGGCACCATCACCAGCTGGAACGGGCGGTGGCCGAGCACGACGATCTCGCTGGCGCGCTTGGAGGCGAGCGCCCGCGCGGCCAGACGCTGCGTGACCGGCAGCAGCTCCTGCAGGCCGGGCTGGGCGGCGGCGCGCAGCTGGAACTCGGTGTCGAGCAGCGCGGTGACGGTGGCGCCGATGCGCTCGCCGTGGTTGGCGAGCACCGACGCGATGGTGTCGGCATCGTTGCTGCTGACGGCGGCGCGGAAGCCGTAGTCGGCCGCCAGCAGGCTCGCGCCCTCAGTGAGCTTCTGCGCGTTCTGGTCGAGCACGCGGGTCAGCACGCGTTCGCCGACCAGCAGTTCGTCGTTGATGGCGGCGCGCGCGTTGCGATCGATGCTGGCGCGGATCGCGAGGAAGCTCGCGGCCTGCACGAGCAGCAGCAGCCCGAGGAACAGCACGACGATGCGCGTGCCCAGCGAACTGGCGATCCAGCGCGGCCAGTGGCGCGGGTGCAGCAGCTCGCGCAGCGGCGTCGGCGTCATGGCGCGCTCCCCGCGGCGACCGGCAGCTGGAGGCCGGCGAGTGTGTCGGCCTCGCCGATCGCGAGCGGCTGCGGCGCCGGCTCCTGGCCAGGCGCGACGCCGGCATGCCAGCCGCGCAGCCGGTAGCTGCCGGGCGGGAGGCCGTCGATGCGTGCGCGTCCGTCGGCGCCGGTGCGGGCGTGGTACGGCGTGTCGACGACGACCACCCAGGCGCTCATCCGGTCATGGATGTTGCAGCCGAGCACCGCGGCGCCGGGCTTGTCGAACACCACCGGCGCATTCGGCACGCCGGCGTAGAGCTTCAGCTCGAAGGTCTTGATCGGTGAGAACGAGTAGACGTGGTGCCGCACGGTGTCGAAGTTGGGAAAGGTGACCGGCGTGCCGACGGTGACGACCGTCAGCGACGGCTGGAACTGGCGCTTGCGCTGCGAGAGCTCGACGCCGGCCATCGGCTTGACGGCCGCCTTGCCGCTGGCGGGCTCCAGCATCACCACCGCATCGGCCAGCGGGCGGCCCGCCGGATCGGTCACCGCGACGCTGACGACCGCGCCGTGGGCGGCGGCGGCCAGCGACAGTGCCGTGGCACAGAGGCTGTGTCGGGTCAGGGACGGAAGGCGCAGACGCATGGTGGGTTGGAATCGCGGTCGATGGGGCATTGGTGCAGCGAAGGCCGCACCGCCTTCGGATATCGGCGGGCCGTCGACCGACTGAAGCCTGCACCCGGCGGCGCGTGCCGTGCATCACGCTTCGGCCCATCGCA
This sequence comes from Rhizobacter sp. P3_C12, assembly GCF_056402735.1. Classification (NCBI taxonomy): domain Bacteria; kingdom Pseudomonadati; phylum Pseudomonadota; class Betaproteobacteria; order Burkholderiales; family Sphaerotilaceae; genus Rhizobacter; species Rhizobacter sp. P3_C12. The sequence continues at coordinate 19,934 of NZ_JBFUGW010000082.1, read as the reverse complement.
TGCACCGGGTCAGCAAACGCTTACGTTTTGGGCGCGTTGCTTCTCCCGGGTGCGTTTAGGCTGTGAAGCCCCCGGCTTCGGATACAGACCTTGTCGACCTCCTCACGACGTGCCCGCCTGGTGGCGCCCTGGTTGATGTTCATCGCCGCCTGCGGCGGGAGCAGCGATTCCGGCACGGCCGACGCCGGCGTGCCGGCCCCTGCCCCTGCCCCCGCGGCCTCCGGCACCTGCGACATCCCCGATTTCAATGCGCAGATGCTGGCGCGCATCAACGCCTTCCGCGCCAGCGCGCAGAATTGCGGCACCTCGGGCAGCTTCACGGCCGCGCCGGCGCTGGCCTGGAACGACAAGCTGACGCAGGCGGCCCTGGGCCATTCGCAGGACATGGCGACGAAGAACTACTTCTCGCACGACAGCCAGGACGGCCGCACCTTCTCCCAACGCATCACCGCGGCGGGCTACAGCTGGAGCGCCATCGGCGAGAACATCGCCGCCGGCCAGAACAGCATCGACAGCGTGATGACCAGCTGGCAGAACAGCGCCGGCCACTGCGCGAACCTGATGAGCAAGAGCTTCACGCAGGTCGGCGTGGCCTGCGTGCCGGGCGCGGCCGGTGCCGCGTACAGCCGCTACTGGACGATGGACCTGGGCAAGCCCTGATCCTGTCCGGGCCTGCTGTGACTCAGCCGGCGCTGGCGATCACGCCGCCGCCCAGGCAGACCTCGCCGTCGTACAGCACGGCCGACTGCCCGGGCGTCACGGCCCACTGCGCGGCGCCGAAGTTCAGGCTGAACCCGGCCTCGCTGCCTTCGAGCGCGCAGCCGGCATCGGCCTGGCGGTAGCGCGTCTTCGCGGCCATCGCACCGGCGAGCGGCGCCGCGCCGGCCACCCAGCTCGCATCGTCCGCCGTCAGCGCATGCGACTGCAGCCACGGGTGGTCGTGGCCCTGCACCGCGTAGAGCGTGTTGGCCGCCATGTCCTTGCGGGCGACGAACCACGGCGCGTGCTCGCTGCCGCCGCGCACGGCGCCCTTGTCCTTCAGCCCGCCGATGCCGATGCCCTTGCGCTGCCCGAGCGTGTAGAACGACAGCCCGACGTGCTCGCCGATCACCCGGCCGCGGTCGTCCTTGATGGGGCCCGGCTTGTTGGACAGGTAGCGGTTCAGGAACTCGCGGAACGGCCGCTCGCCGATGAAGCAGATGCCGGTCGAGTCCTTCTTGGCGGCGTTCGGCAGGCCGATCTCGGCGGCGATGCGGCGCACCTCGGTCTTCGGCAGCTCGCCGACCGGGAACAGCGTCTTGCTCAGCTGGGCCTGGTTCAGCCGGTGCAGGAAATAGCTCTGGTCCTTCAGCGGATCGAGCCCCTTCAGCAGCTCGAAGCGGCCGTCGCGCTCGCGCACGCGGGCGTAGTGACCCGTCGCGATCTTCTCGGCGCCGAGGCGCATCGCGTGGTCGAGGAAGGCCTTGAACTTGATCTCGGCGTTGCACAGCACGTCGGGGTTCGGCGTGCGGCCGGCCTGGTACTCGCGCAGGAACTCGGCGAACACCCGGTCCTTGTAGTCGGCAGCGAAGTTCACATGCTCGATCTCGATGCCGAGCACGTCGGCCACGCTCGCGGCATCGAGGAAATCCTGGCGCGTCGAGCAGTACTCACTGTCGTCATCGTCTTCCCAGTTCTTCATGAAGATGCCGATGACCTCGTGCCCCTGCTGCTTCAGCAGGTGGGCACTGACGGCGGAATCGACGCCGCCGGACAGGCCGACGACGATGCGTTGTTTCTTCACTTCAAGGGGACCGCAAAGACCGACTCGTCGGTCGTGATGAGGGACAGCGGGTGGTTGACGCCCGCCAGGTGGTCGTCGATGCAGCGCAGCAGCAGCGGGCTGCGGTGCCGGTGCACGCTCGCGCGGATCTCGTCGGGCGTCATCCACAGCGCACGCACGATGCCGGTGTCGAGCGCGCGCGACAGGTCGGGCTCGCCGACCGTGCCGCGGAACGCGATGCGCAGGTAGGTGTTGTCGCGCCCGGCGTCGCGCTCCGTGCGGGGGCGTTGCGAGCGCGACAGGTAGATGCCGACGATGCCGGTCGGCACGAAGGCGCGGGCGGTTTCCTCGAGCGCCTCGCGCACCACGCCCTGCAGCGGCGATTCGCCCGGATCGAGGTGGCCGGCGGGGTTGTTCAGGCACAGGCCGTCGGACGTGTGTTCCTCCACCAGCAGGAACCGGCCCAGGTGTTCGACGATCGCGGCAACGGTGACGCTGGGTTTCCAACGGGAGGACATCCGGCTGATTTTAAGGGCGGGTGTTGTGGCCCTGCATCGCGTGAGGGCGTGTGCCGGTTGTGAGCGCGAAAGCTTTGTGTAAGCTCTCGCGCCAGTTACACACACAAGATCCGACACAACAACGCACCCGAGGAGTCCGCCATGCTGATAGGGGTCCCGCTGGAAACAGCGGCTGGGGAAACGCGCGTCGCCGCGACCCCGGAGACGGTCAAGAAGCTCAAGGCGCAGGGCCATGTGCTGCGCGTGCAGTCGGGAGCCGGCATCGCTGCCAGCGTCACCGACGAGGCGTACGCCGCAGCCGGTGCCGAGATCGTCGACCGGGCCGGGGCCTTCGGCACCGAACTGGTGCTGAAAGTGCGCGCACCGTCGGTGGACGAGCTGCCGCTGCTGAAGACGGGCACCGCGCTGGTCGGCATGCTGAACCCGTTCGATCGCGACGGCCTGCAGCGGCTGGCCGAGGCCGGGCTGACCAGCTTCGCGCTCGAGGCCGCGCCGCGCACCACGCGGGCACAGAGCATGGACGTGCTGTCGTCGCAGGCCAACCTGGCCGGCTACAAGGCGATCATGATCGCGGCCGACCGCTACCAGCGCATTTTCCCGATGCTGATGACGGCGGCCGGCACCGTGAAGGCGGCGCGCGTCGTGATCCTCGGCGTCGGCGTGGCCGGGCTGCAGGCGATCGCGACCGCCAAGCGCCTGGGCGCGGTGATCGAGGCGAGCGACGTGCGGCCCTCGGTGAAGGAGCAGGTCGAGTCGCTGGGCGCGAAGTTCATCGACGTGCCGTACGAGACCGCCGAGGAGAAGGAAGCGGCCGAGGGCGTGGGCGGCTATGCGCGGCCGATGCCGCAGAGCTGGCTCGACCGGCAGAAGGTCGAGGTGGCCAAGCGCGTCGCGGCCGCCGACATCGTCGTGACGACCGCGCTGATCCCGGGCCGCGCCGCGCCGGTGCTGGTGACCGAGGAGATGGTGAAGGCGATGAAGCCGGGCTCGGTGATCGTCGACCTGGCCGCGGCGCAAGGGGGCAACTGCCCGCTGACCGAGGCCGGAAAGATCGTGGTCAAGCACGGTGTCACGCTGGTCGGCGAGACCAACCTGCCGGCGCTGGTGGCGGCCGACGCGAGCGCGCTGTATGCGCGCAACGTGCTCGACTTCCTGAAGCTCGTGCTGACGAAGGAGGGCACGTTCCACGTGCCGATGGACGACGACATCGTCGTGGCCTGCCTGGTGAGCCAGGGCGGCCAAGTCACCCGCAAATAAGGAGCGCGACGATGGATCCCGTGAGCCATACCCTGACCAACCTGATCATCTTCGTGCTGGCGATCTACGTCGGCTACCACGTCGTGTGGACCGTCACACCGGCGCTGCACACGCCGCTGATGGCGGTGACGAACGCGATCTCGGCGATCGTGATCGTCGGCGCGATGCTCGCCGCGGCGCTGACCGAGACGCCGCTGGGCAAGACGATGGGCGTGCTGGCGGTCGCGCTGGCGGCCGTCAACGTGTTCGGCGGCTTCCTCGTGACGCGGCGCATGCTGGAGATGTTCCGCAAGAAGGAGAAGAAAGCGATCGCCGCGCCGAAGGAGGGCTCGCAATGAGCATGAACCTCGTGACGCTGCTGTACCTGGTGGCCAGCGTCTTCTTCATCCAGGCCTTGAAGGGCCTGTCGCACCCGACCACGTCGATCCGCGGCAACCTGTTCGGCATGGCCGGCATGGCGATCGCGGCGCTGACCACGGCGGCGCTGATCGTCAAGCTGGCCGATGGCAACGCGCTCGGCCTCGGCTGGGTGCTGCTGGGCCTGTTGGTGGGCGGCACGGCCGGCGCGGTGATGGCCAAGCGCGTCGAGATGACCAAGATGCCGGAGCTGGTCGCCTTCATGCACAGCATGATCGGCCTGGCGGCGGTGTTCATCGCGGTGGCGGCGGTGGCCGAGCCGCATGCCTTCAGCATCGTCGCGAAGGGCGATCCGATCCCCGCCGGCAACCGGCTGGAGCTGTTCCTCGGCGCGGCGATCGGGGCGGTGACGTTCAGCGGCTCGGTGATCGCGTTCGGCAAGCTGTCGGGCAAGTACAAGTTCCGACTGTTCCAGGGCGCGCCGGTGCAGTTCGCCGGGCAGCATGTGCTGAACCTGCTGCTGGGCCTGGCGACCGTCGGCCTGGGCCTGGTGTTCGTGTTCACCGAAAGCTGGCCGGCCTTCTTCGGCATGCTGGCGCTGGCCTTCGTGATGGGCGTGCTGATCATCATCCCGATCGGCGGCGCCGACATGCCGGTGGTGGTGTCGATGCTGAACAGCTACTCCGGCTGGGCGGCGGCGGGCATCGGCTTCAGCCTGAACAACAGCATGCTGATCATCGCCGGCTCACTGGTGGGGTCCTCGGGGGCGATCCTGAGCTACATCATGTGCAAGGCGATGAACCGCTCGTTCTTCAACGTGATCCTGGGCGGCTTCGGCGGCGAGGCGGGCACGGCGGTGGCGGGTGCGCAGACGCAGCGCAACGTGAAGAGCGGCAGCGCCGACGATGCGGCCTTCGTGCTCGGCAACGCCGAGACGGTGGTGATCGTGCCGGGCTACGGGCTGGCGGTGGCGCGCGCGCAGCATGCGGTGAAGGAGCTCGCGGCCAAGCTGACGGCCAAGGGCATCACGGTGAAGTACGCGATCCACCCGGTGGCCGGGCGCATGCCGGGGCACATGAACGTGCTGCTGGCCGAGGCCGAGGTGCCGTACGACCAGGTGTTCGAGATGGAGGACATCAACGGCGAGTTCGGGCAGGCCGATGTCGCGATCATCCTGGGCGCGAACGACGTGGTGAACCCTGCGGCACACATCAAGGGCAGCCCGATCTACGGGATGCCGATCCTCGAGGCGTACAAGGCCAAGACGGTGATCGTCAACAAGCGGTCGATGGCGGCGGGGTATGCGGGGCTGGACAACGAGCTGTTCTACATGGACAAGACGATGATGGTCTTCGGGGATGCGAAGAAGGTCGTCGAGGACATGGTGAAGGCGGTCGAGTAGTCGGGCTGGCATTGGCGCTTCAAAGGCGCGTGCAGGGAGACTGTGGCTCGCCGGCCGGTGCGGTCATCGCCCCAGGGGGCGATGACTCCCCTGCGCTGACTGGTTTCATGGCCCGTCGCCGAAACTCCCGCCACTCACTTCGTTCGTTGTGGTCAAACAGTCGGCGACAGTCAGTCCACGAAGCGCGCTGCGCGCGCGGGCCATGAAACCAGCCAGCTCCGGCGCCCCGGCTTTATTGGCGCTCCACAACCTCCCCGCACGCGCCTTTGGGCCACCGCCCTGCTCCTTCTGGGGTGACAAGCGAACAAGTGAAGGTTGAGCCCGGGCTGTCGCCCGGGCTACGAGCCATGCTCGTCCTCCCCGAGCCGATGGAACTGTTCGTTGTGCGGAGTTACATAGGCCGTGGCGCCCTCACTGCCTGGTTTGGGTTGACCTCGATCAAGGTGATGAGATATCTTTCAGATATCAAAATTATCGAGGAGTACTGGCATGGCCAGCAAGGCTGTTTCGAATCAGATCGCCTTCCGGTATCGGGCGGCGGACACGGCGACGGGTGTCACCCGCGCTACTGCGCAACGGCTGGCCAGCCAACTGGGTGTCGACGAGACTCAGGCGATCCATCTCGCACTGCATGACCTTGCCCTCAAGGTCTTGCCGCAGTACGAGGCCGATGACGGCCCGTTGACGGCAACGCAGTTGCGCCAGATCCGCAAGCAGGCACCGAAGGGTACGAAGCGGTCGGTTCGCTCAAGTTTGTTCGGTTCTGAGACTTCATGAGTTGGTGGGGCGAGCCGACTGCGGGCGAGATTGTCTGGTGCCATTTCCCGGACAACATCAACCCGAAACCGAAGCCCCGCCCGGCGCTGGTCTTGACGGTGTATGACGACGATGCGCCGAAGTTCTCCGTGCAGGTGGCGTATGGAACGAGCCAGCGCACCACCGAACTGCACACGGGCGAATTCTCGATCCTTCGATCACGCAATGCCGCCGCATACATCGCGGCTGGGCTCAGCTACGACACCAAGTTCGACTTGAAGAACGCCGTTGTCCTGCCGTTCAACACCGACTGGTTCTCGGTGCCGCCTGCCGTGCCGCATGGCCAGAACCCCACGCTTGGGACGCTTCATCCGTCACTCGTACGCGCTGTGGAAGCGGCCTATCGCGCGACCCGCTCCGGGAAGAAGTAGGCCTTCACGCGTCGTCCTCTGTTCCGACCAGATCGACGTACTGGATGTTGATGTTCTTGATCTCGCTGAACTTCACCGCAAAGGTGTCGCCCGGGATCGGCGTCAGGAACTCCGGCTCGGCCGTGCCGGCGAAGTCGGGCACCACGCCGCGGAACGCCGAGGCCAGCACCAACGCGTCCGGTGCCTTGGTCTTCTCGTCGAACGAGAAGTAGCTCAGGATGCCGCTGTACAGCACCGGCGTATCGCCGACCTGCACCAGCACGTCGACCACCACCGTGCGGCCGTCCCGGTTCGAGCGGTTCTCGCCGGTCAGGATGTAGTGCCAGGGCGGCTTGAAGCGCAGGAAGCGGTGGCGGATGTCCAGCCCGCGGCGCTCGATCGCGGTGTTGATCGCGAGGCCCGCCACCAGCGGCAGCGTGAAGATGCTGATGAAGTACACCGCGTTGAACCACAGCGCGCCGCCGATCGCCGCCTCGGCCGCGAGGTACGGCGCGGTTGCGTTGTTCAGCGTCAGCAGCGCAAAGAAGTCGCGTGCCGCCGGCTGGCAGGCGCAGCCGCCGAGCAGCTGCCACGCATGGATCGCCAGCAGCCACCCGGTGTGCAGCAGCGCCGACACCAGCACCGCGGCAATCGCGTGGCCGGTCATCGAGCCGGAGATCACCGGGATCTCGCCGTTGTCGCGGATCTTGCCGGTCACCGCCAGCACGAAGATCGCGCCGGGCAGGTAGATCAGCAGCAGCAGGAAGGCCTGGAACGCGACGTTCAAGGTTTCTGGGCGGCCGGCGGCGTCGCGGGAAGCACCCTCAGATGCACGACCTTGCCGGTCGCGTCTTCAAGCTCGATCCTGCGGCCTTCGTCCTTCTGCGGACGGCTGGCGATCAGCTGGCGCCGATACTCCTGGCGCTTCTGCGGATCGCTCAACAAGGCCCGGACCACCGGATTGATGTTGACACTGGGCATGGGCTGAAATGTACGGTCAAACGGGTGGTTCAAACAGCCGGCCCCGCGAGCACCGTGGCCACCTCCGCCGCCGAGCGCACGCCCAGCTTCGCATACACCCGCGCCCGGTGCACCTCCACCGTCCGCACCGAGACGTGCAGCTCGTCGGCGATCACCTTGTTCAGCTTGCCGGCCGCCACCCGCAGCATCACCTCGTGCTCGCGCTCGGTCAGGCTCGACAGCCGCGCCTGCCGCTCGGCCACCTGGGCGCCCTGGCGCTGCATCGCGGCATCGACCGCCAGCGCCTGCGTCACCCGGTCGGCCAGCGCGTTGTCGACATACGGCTTCTCGAGGAAATCGAACGCACCCTTCTTCAGCGCCTCGACCGCCATCGGGATGTCGCCATGCCCGCTCAGGAACAGCACCGGGTTGCGCAGCCCGCGCGCGATCAGCTCGTCGTGCAAGCGCGGGCCCGACATCGGCTCCATCCGGATGTCGAGCAGGAACACGCCAGGCAGCGGGCGCGGGGTGGCATCGACGGTCGCCAGCAGCGCCGGCCCGTTGCCGTGCGGCCGCACGTCCAGGCCGTGCGACGCCAGCAGGAAGCCCAGCGCGTCCAGCACCACCGCCTCGTCGTCGACCAGGTAGACGACACCGGCTGGGGGAACGGGGCCGGGCCCGGGTCGGGGTTCGTTCATTCGTCGTCCTCCGCGGAAAGGTCCGACACCGCCAGGCCCACCGGCAGCGTCAGCGTGAACACCGCACCGCCGCCCACCGCGTCGGCGGCATCGAACATGCCCTGGTGCGCCTCGATGATCGAGCGGCAGATCGCGAGGCCCATGCCCATGCCTTCTGCCTTGGTCGAGAAGAACGGCGCGCACAGCGCCTCGATGCCGAGACCGCCGAATCCCGGGCCGTTGTCGCGCACGTCGATGCGCACGAAGCGGCCATCGGCGCTCAGCGAACTGCCGGCGACGATGCGCCGCTCGCCCGCCTGGTGGGCCAGCGCATCCCCGGCATTGCGCACCAGGTTGATCACCACCTGCTCGATCAGCACCGCATCGGCCACGATCACCGGCAGCGCCGCATCGAGTTGCAGCACCACCTGCACCTGCTGGCGCTGCAGCTCGCGGCGCAGCAGCGCGACGCCGCCCTCGATCACCGCGTTCAGCGCGCACGGCTCCAGCCGCGGTTCGCGCCGCGTCAGGAATTCGCGGATGCGCTGCACGATCGCGCCCGCATGGGCTGCCTGCTCGCCCAGCCGCTTCAGCGCCCGCATCACCACCGGGTCGGGCGACGGCAGCTTGTGCATCGAGTTCATCACGCCGGCGTTGTAGCTCGCGATCGCCGTCAGCGGCTGGTTCAACTCGTGCGCCAGCGTCGAGGCCACCTCGCCCAGCATCGTCAGCCGCGCGTGGTGGGCCATCGTCTCGGTCTGGCGGCGCTCGCGTTCCTCGAGCCGGCGCCGCTCGGTCATGTCGAGGATCGAGCCCATCCAGCCGATGTGCCCGCCGCGGGCGTCCACCAGCGGCGCCTCGAACACCATCACGTCGAACAGGCGCCCGTCGCGGTGCCGCCAGCGCGCCTCGTAGCCCTCGCGCGGCGCCTGGCCGGCCATGTTGCGCAGGTGCCGCTGCATGATCTCCTCGTGCGAGTCGGCCGGCCAGTACGGCATCGGCGGCAGCAGCCCGACCAGCTCGTGCGGCTCGTAGCCCACCATGTCGGCGAGCGTGCGGTTCACGTAGACGAGCCGGCCGTCGAGGTCGCGGGCGCGCAGCCCCACCGTCAGCGAATCCTCCATCGCCTGGCGCCACGCGGCCTCGGTGCGCCACGCCGCCTCGGCGCGCGACACGCCGTGCATCTGCCGCCGCAGCATCCAGGTGATGGCGGCGATCAGCGCGACGAAACCCGCCACCATCGCGACCGGCAGGCCGTGGTACCACGGCGGCACCACGTCGCGCGCGGTCAGTTCCAGCCAGCTGTCGGCCAGCGCCGGCGCCATGCTGATGCGCCAGCTCTGGCGGCCCTCCAGCGGCCGGTCCTCGGTGGTCGACGCGATCACCGCATCGAAGCCGTCGAGCAGCCGCACGTCGTACGTGCGGGCCAGCCACCACGGCACCGTCTGGCGCAGCATTTCACCGGGCGAGTAGCGGGCCACCAGCGTGCCGCCGGAGGCGAGCGGCGCCGACAGGTGGGCCGACAGGCCGGGGCCGCTGCGCGCGCCGTCCGGGCCGTCGGGCAGCTGCGCGACCAGCCGGTTGGCGGCGTCCAGCCAGGTCAGGCTGATCCAGAAGCGGTGCAGGCCCTGCTGCGCCTCGGGCAGCGTCGCGAGCGCCTGCGGGCCGGCGCCGCGGTGATCGAGCCGCGTCGCGACATCCTTCAGCAACAGCGTCTCGCGCTCGATGCGGGCGCTGGCCTGCGTCTCCAGCGACAGCGCGTCGGAGACCAGCGCGGCGCGCTGCTCTTCCAGGTCGGCCTGCTCGGTGGCGCGCAGCCACAGCAGCACGCCGGCCACGAAGATGAGCGACAGCAGCAGCGGCAGCGCCCACAGCCCGCGCCGCGCCGGCGGGCGCGGCGGCAGCGCGAGGGCAGGGTGGCGGGGCGGATCGGCCGGTGCGGGCATGGCGCGAAGTCTAGGTTCGCGCCGGGCACAACGGGCGGGCCGCGCGCGGTTGGCGGCGCCGAAATGTGGAACTCCACAACTTCCCGCGCTCCGGGCCGCCGACCAGAATCGCGCCGCAGTACAGACCACCCGGAGACAAGACATGACGCAAACCATCACGCGGTCGATCACGCGCCGCAGTGCGCTCGCCGCCGCCGCTTTGGCCCTGGCCGCCCCGAAGACCTTCGCGCAGGCGCCCATCGTCATCAAGTTCAGCCACGTCGTCGCCCCCGACACGCCCAAGGGCAACGGCGCGCAGCGCTTCAAGGAACTGGCCGAGCAGCGCAGCGGCGGCCGCGTGAAGGTGGATGTCTACCCGAACAGCCAGCTCTACAAGGACAAGGAAGAGATGGAGGCACTGCAGCTCGGCTCGGTGCAGATGCTCGCGCCGTCGCTCGCCAAGTTCGGCCCGCTGGGCGTCAAGGAATTCGAGGTCTTCGACCTGCCGTTCATCTTCAAGGACCAGGCGGCATTCCGCGCCGTCACCGAAGGGCCGGTCGGCGCCGACCTGTTCAAGAAGCTGGAGCCGAAGGGCGTCAAGGGCCTCGCGTACTGGGACAACGGCTTCCACATCATGAGTGCCAACAAGCCGCTGCACAAGGTGGCCGACTTCAGGGGCCTGAAGATGCGCATCCAGAGCTCGAAGGTGCTCGATGCCGAGATGCGCGCGCTCGGCGCGGTGCCGCAGGTGATGGCCTTCAGCGAGCTGTACCAGGCGCTGCAGTCCGGCGTGGTCGATGGCTGCGAAGGCGTGCCGTCGAACTTCTACACGCAGAAGACCTACGAGGTGCAGAAGCACACGACGATCTCGAACCACGGCCACCTGGCCTATGCGGTGATCGTCAACAAGAAGTTCTGGGACGGGCTGCCGGCCGACATCCGCACCATCCTCGAAGGCGCGCTGAAGGAGGCGACCGCGTTCGCCAACGACATGGCGACCAAGGAGAACATCGACGACCTCGAGAAGATGCGCGCGAGCGGCAAGACCACCATCTACACGCCGACCGCCGCCGAGCTCGACGAGTGGAAGAAGGCGCTGATGCCGGTGCACAAGGAGATGGCGTCGCGCGTGGGCCAGTCGACGATCGACGCGGTCTACAAGGCCGCCGGCTTCGTGCCCGCGAAGTAGGGCCTGCCATGGTCGCGCCGGTGCTGCGGTCCGTGAACCGCTTCCTCGATCACCTCGAGGAATGGCTGATCGCCGCCCTGATGGGCGCGGCGACGCTGCTGATCTTCGTCGCCGTGGTGCACCGCTATGCGGCCGCCGCGCACTACCCGGCCGTGCTGCAGCCGGTGCAGGATTTCCTGCTCGGCCTGAACCTGAGCTGGGCGCAGGAGCTGTGCATCTACATGTTCGTGTGGATGGCGAAGTTCGGCGCGGCCTACGGCGTGCGCCACGGCACGCACGTCGGCGTCGACACGCTGGTGCGCGCGCTGCCGCCGGCGCAGGCGCGCTGGCTGACCCTGGTCGGGTTGCTGGGCGGCGTGGTCTTCACCGCGGTGGTCGGCACGATGGGCGCGGTGTTCGTCTGGGACAACGGCTTCCACCACGCCCTCTTCAGCACCTTCGGCTGGGATGTCGGCGACGTACCCGAAGGCCCGACCTCGCCCGACCTGGAGGTGCCGACCTGGATCCCGTACGCCTGCATCCCGCTGGCGTCGTACCTGATGTGTTTCCGCTTCCTGCAGGTGATGTGGGCCTTCTGGCGGCGCGGCGAGCTGCCGCACCACGAGGTCGCGCACGTGGACGGACTGGACGACGAAGCCGGAGTGGCCGCATGAATGCATTGATCATCTTCGGCCTGCTGGTGCTGCTGATGCTGACCGGCATGCCGGTCTCCATCGCGCTCGGCCTCACGGTGCTGGGCTTCTTCTTCGGCATGACCAACGAGCCGATCGCGTCGATCGGGCTCAAGCTGTTCTCGGGCCTGGAGAAATTCGAGATCATGGCGATCCCGTTCTTCATCCTGGCCGGCAACTTCCTGACCAACGGCGGCGCGGCGCGGCGGATGATCCACTTCGCGTCGACGATGGTCGGGCACTTCTACGGCGGGCTGGGCCTGGCCGGCGTGCTGGCCTGTGCGCTGTTCGCGGCGATCTCGGGCTCGTCGGTGGCCACCGTGGTGGCGGTCGGCACCATCCTGCTGCCGGCGATGCAGAAGGCCGGCTACCCGAAGCGCTTCTCGGCCGGCGTGATCACCACCTCGGGCGCGTTGGGCATCCTGTTCCCGCCGTCGATCAACCTGGTGATCTTCTCGATCGCGACCAACGGCATGAACGCGACCGGGCCGGATGGCCAGCCGGTGGCCACCGCATCGGTCGGCGACCTGTTCATCGCCGGCGTGCTGCCCGGGCTGCTGCTGTCGCTGCTGCTGGGCGTGACCACCTGGTACCGGGCGCGCAAGTTCGACTATCCGCGGCTGCCGCGCGCCAGCTGGGGCGAGCGCTGGAAGGCCTTCCGCGAAGCGTTCTGGGGCATCGCGCTGATCGTGATCGTGATCGGCGGCATCTACTCCGGCATCTTCACGCCGACCGAGGCGGCGGCGATCGCGGCGGTGTACGCGTTCGTGATCTCGGTCTTCATCTACAAGGACCTGAAGCTGCGCGAGGTGCCGAAGGTGCTGCGCAACGCGGCCGCAATGAGCTCGATGCTGCTGTACATCATCACGAACGCGGTGCTGTTCTCGTTCCTGCTGACCTCCGAGCAGATCCCGCAGTCGATGGCGGCGTGGATGACGGGGCAGGGCTTCGGCGTGGTGGTGTTCCTGCTGCTGGTCAACATCATCCTGCTGGTGGCCGGCAATTTCATGGACCCGTCGGCGATCGTGCTGATCATGGCGCCGATCCTGTACCCGGTGGCCTGCAAGCTGGGGGTCAACCCGATCCACCTGGGCATCCTGATGGCGGTCAACATGGAGGTCGGCATGTGCCACCCGCCGGTCGGGCTGAACCTGTACGTCGCGTCGGGCATCAGCAAGATGGGCATCACCGAGCTGACGATCGCGGTGTGGCCGTGGCTGCTGACGATGATCGGGTTCCTGATCCTCGTCACCTACTGGCCGGCGCTGTCGCTGACCTTGCCGCACCTGCTGGCGCGCTGATCACATCACTGATCTACATCACGGCACCGAACTGCCACGGCACGAATTCGTTCTGGCCGTAGCCGTGGCGTTCGCTCTTGGTCAGCTCGCCCGAGGCGGTCGCCAGCATCTGCTGGAAGATCGCCTCGCCCAACTCGGAGACGGTCGCGGTGCCGTCGACCACGCTGCCGCAGTTGATGTCGATGTCGTCCTGCTGGCGCAGCCACAGCGCGGTGTTGGTCGACAGCTTCAGCGACGGTGACGGCGCGCAGCCGTAGGCCGAGCCGCGGCCGGTCGTGAAGCAGATCAGGTTGGCGCCGCCGGCGACCTGGCCGGTCGCGCTGACCGGGTCGTAGCCCGGCGTGTCCATGAACACCAGGCCGTGCGCCGTCACCGGCTCGGCGTATTCGCAGACGTCGACCAGGTTGGTGGTGCCGCTCTTCGCGATCGCGCCCAGCGATTTCTCGAGGATGGTGGTCAGCCCGCCGGCCTTGTTGCCGGCCGACGGGTTGTTGTCCATCTCGGCATGGTTGCGGGCGCAGTGGTCTTCCCACCAGCGCAGCCGCGCGAGCAGCTTGCCGGCGACCGCGGGCGACACCGCGCGCCGCGTCAGCAGGTGTTCGCCGCCGTAGATCTCGGGCGTCTCCGACAGGATCGCGGTGCCGCCGTGGCGCACCAGCAGGTCGACCGCGGCGCCGAGCGCCGGGTTCGCGCTGATGCCGGAGTAGCCGTCGGAGCCGCCGCATTGCAGCCCGACGCACAGGTGGCTCGCGCTGACCGGCTGGCGCTGCGTGCGGTTCGCCTCGGGCAGCATCTCGTGGATCAGCGCGATGCCGCGCGCGACCGCCTTCGCGGTGCCGCCGGCATCCTGGATGTTGTAGCTGTGCAGGCGCGGGCCGTCGGCCAGGCCGATGCCGGCAATCTGGTTGGTCTCGCAGCCGAGGCCCACCATCAGCAGCGCGGCGAAGTTCGGGTGCCGCGCATAGCCGGCCAGCGTGCGGCGCAGCACCTGCAGCGGCTCGCCTTCGCTGTCGGTCGCGCAGCCGGCGCCGTGCGTCAGCGCGACCACGCCGTCGACGTTCGGGAACGCGGCCAGCGCCTCGGGATGGATGTCGCGCCGGAAGTGGTCGGCGATTGCGCGGGCGACGGTCGCCGAACAGTTCACCGAGGTCAGGATGCCGAGGTAGTTGCGCGTCGCGACGCGGCCGTCGGCGCGCACGATCCCCTGGAAGGTGGCCGGGGTCTCGACGAAGGCCGTCGGGTGCGCATCGACGCCGACGGCGGGGTCGCGCTCGAAGCTCGAGAACTCGAGGTTGTGCGTGTGCACATGCTGGCCGGCCGCGATCGCCTGGCGTGCGATGCCGATCACCTGGTTGTAGCGCCGCACCGGCGCACCGGCCGCGATGTCACGCACCGCGAGCTTGTGGCCGGGCGGAATCAGGCCGCTGACGGTGACGCCTTCGGAGTCGATGCGCGTGCCCGACACCAGCTGGCGCCGCGCGATGACGACGTCATCGGCGGGATGAATGCGGATGGTGGGGGCAGTCATGTCCGTAGCCCGGATGCCAATCCGGGATGCATCACCCGTCGATCAGCTCCGGATTCCAGGCGTGCACCTTCTGCTGCTGCTCACCGAGGCCCTGGATGCCCAGCCTGATCGAATCGCCCGGCTTCAGGTACAGCTGCGGCTTCTGGCCCATGCCGACACCCGGCGGCGTGCCGGTGCTGATCAGATCGCCGGGGTGCAGCGTCATGAAGCGGCTCACGTAGCTGACCAGGTGCGCCACGTTGAACACCATCGTCTTCGTGTTGCCATTCTGGAAGCGCTTGCCATTCACCTCGAGCCACATCGACAGGTTCTGCGGATCGGGCACCTCGTCCTTCGTGACCAGCCACGGGCCGACCGGGCCGAAGGTGTCGCAGCCCTTGCCCTTGTCCCAGGTGCCGCCGCGCTCCAGCTGGTATTCGCGCTCCGACAGGTCGTTGACGACGCAGAAACCGGCCACGTGGTCCAGAGCGTCGGCTTCCGACACGTAGCGCGCCGTGCTGCCGATCACGACGCCGAGCTCGACCTCCCAGTCGCTCTTCAGCGAATTCTTCGGCAGCACGACCGGATCGTTGCAGCCGATCAGCGCGCTGCTCGCCTTCATGAAGATCACCGGCTCGGCCGGCACCGGCTGGCCCGATTCGGCGGCGTGGTCCGCATAGTTCAGCCCGATGCAGATGAACTTGCCGAGGCCCGCCCACGGCGGCGCGGTGCGGCCCGGCTGCGCGACCAGCGGCAGCGTCGACGGGTCCAGCTCGTGCAGCCGCTTCAGGCCGTGCGGCGACAGCGTCGCGGCGTTGATGTCGGCAAGCACGCCCGACAGGTCGCGCAGCTGGCCGTCGGCATCGACCAGCGCGGGTTGCTCGGAGCCCTTCGGGCCGTGGCGCATCAATTTCATGGGCTTCTCTTTCAGTGCTTCAGTTGGACCAGCCGCCGTCGATCACTTGAGCGGTGCCGGTGGTGAATCCCGACTCGTCGGACGCAAGATACACCGCCAGCGCTGCGATCTCGGCGGTGCTGCCGATGCGGCCGATCGGCTGCCGGGCGACGAACGCGGCCTCGACCTGTGCCACCGTCTGCCCGCTCGCCCCGGCCTGCGCCTCGATGCGCTGGCGCAGCGAGGGCGATTCGATCGTGCCCGGGCAGATCGCGTTGCAGCGGATGCCCTTCGCGACGAAATCCGCCGCGACCGACTTCGTCAGCCCGATCACCGCCGCCTTCGTCGTGCCGTAGACGAAGCGGTTCGGCGCGCCCTTGATGCTGCCGGCCACCGAGGCCATGTTGATGATCGAGCCGCCCCCGCCGGCCAGCATCGCCGGCAAGGCCGCGCGGATCGTGCGGTACATCGAGCGCACGTTCAGGTCGAACGAGAAATCCCAGGCCGCGTCGTCGCACTCGAGGATGCTGCCGGCATGCACGAAGCCGGCGCCGTTGAACAGCACCTGCAGCGGCCCGAGCCCGGCCACCAGCGACTGCACCGCGGCGCCGTCGCGCACGTCCAGGTGCTGCGCCGTGATGCCGGGGATGCGCGACAGCTCGGCCAGCGCCGCATCGTTGATGTCGGTCGCGATCACCCGCGCACCCTCGCGCGCGAAGGCCTCCGCGGTGGCGCGGCCGATGCCCTGGCCGGCGGCAGTGACGAGGGCGGCCTTGCCGGCCAGGCGTGGGTGCGTCGAGAGGGTCATGAGTTTCTCGTGGAGGTGTCCCGTGGGGCCACAATGATTGGTCTGGTGGTCTGACCAATTCGTCGAAAGCGTACGGGAAGCCTCCAGGAGCGTCAATCCGTGCCGCACCCCAACTCATGCCGCACTTCAGGTGAAACACCTTAGGGGGCGTGTCGAGACCATGGGACAGAATCGCCCGTTCGTTTCCGGAGACCCCAGATGGATAAGACTTGGCTCAAGCAGTACCCCAGCGGGGTGCCGGAGCAGATCGATGTCGAGCAGTACACGTCGCTCACCGCGTTGATCGACGAAAGCCTGAAGAAGTACGCCGACCTGCCCGCCTACAAGTTCATGGGCAAGGTCTTCACGTTCCGCCAGGTCGACGAGGCCTCGCGCGCGTTCGCCGCGTACCTGCAGTCGCTCGGGCTCGAGAAGGGCGACCGCGTCGCCATCATGATGCCCAACGTGCCGCAGTACCCGATCGCGGTCGCGGGCATCCTGCGCGCCGGCCTGGTGGTGGTCAACGTGAACCCGCTGTACACGCCGCGCGAGCTGGAGCACCAGCTGAAGGACTCCGGCTCGAAGGCCATCCTGATCATCGAGAACTTCGCCGCCACGCTGCAGGCCTGCCTGGCCGCGGTGCCGACGAAGAAGATCATTCTCGCGACGATGGGCGACATGCTCGGCTTCCCGAAGGGGCTGATCGTCAACTACGTCGTGCGCAACGTGAAGAAGCTGGTGCCGGCCTTCGAGCTGCCCGGCGCGGTGCCGTTCAACGACGCGATCTCCGCCGGCAAGCGCGCGAGCCTGAAGGCGCCCGCGCTCAAGCTCGACGACATCGCGGTGCTGCAGTACACCGGCGGCACCACCGGCGTCAGCAAGGGCGCGGTGCTGCTGCACCGCAACCTGGTCGCCAACACGCTGCAGGCCGAGGCCTGGTACCAGCCGGCGATGCGCAAGGTGCCGGCCGGCACGCAGATCATGTCGGTGTGCGCGCTGCCGCTGTACCACATCTTCGGCTTCACCTCGAACATGATGCTGTCGATGCGCACCGGCGGCTGCAACCTGCTGATCCCGAACCCGCGCGACATCCCGGGCGTGTTCAAGGAGCTGGCCAAGCAGCCGTTCCACAGCCTGCCGGCGGTCAACACGTTGTTCAACGCGATGGCCAACCACGCGCTGTTCAACACCGTCGACTGGAGCCACCTGAAGATCTCGGTCGGCGGCGGCATGGCGGTGCAGCAGGCCACGGCCAAGCTGTGGCTCGAGAAGACCGGCTGCCCGATCTGCGAAGGCTACGGCCTGTCGGAGACCTCGCCGTCGGCCACCTGCAACCCGACCGACAGCACCGCCTACACCGGCACCATCGGCCTGCCGCTGCCGTCCACCGAGCTGGCACTGCTCGACGACGACGGTCGCGAGGTGCCGCTGGGCACGCCGGGCGAGATCGCGATCCGCGGCCCGCAGGTGATGGCCGGCTACTGGCAGCGCCCCGACGAGACCGCGAAGGTGATGACGGCCGACGGCTTCTTCCGCACCGGCGACATCGGCACGGTCGACGGCAACGGCTACTTCAAGATCGTCGACCGCAAGAAGGACATGATCCTGGTCAGCGGCTTCAACGTCTACCCGAACGAGGTCGAGGATGTCGTCACGCAGATGCCGGGCGTGCTCGAGTGCGCCGCGATCGGCGTGCCCGACGCGAAGGCCGGCGAGGCGGTGAAGCTGGTGATCGTGCGCAAGAACCCGGCGCTGACCGAGGCCGAGGTGCGCGCGTACTGCGAGGCCAACATGACCGGCTACAAGCGGCCGAAGGTGGTCGAGTTCCGCACCGAGCTGCCGAAGAGCCCGGTGGGCAAGATCCTTCGGCGCGAGTTGAGGGACAAGAGTTGAAAGGCACGAGCTAAGAGACAAGACCTGACGATGCAGTGGAAGAGTGCCCCGGCGAGGGCGCCATGCTGATAAATTCGGGCCGCGGCTGACCGGCCGCGCCGCGCCCTGGGAGAGCTCTGGTGATCTGGACCAAAACTGACGCGGGACGAATCGAGATGACCACGCGCGCGCTCGTCAAGGAGCGTGCGCAGCGCAACCTGCTGCTGCTGATCGACGGTGCGAAGTCCGAGGAGATGCTGCTGGCCAACGTGGTCGGCGTGACGATCGACGACTTCCGGGCCCTCGAGACCCTGGGCCTGATCGCGCAGGTGTCGGGCAGCGGCAGTTCGCGCCTGAACAGCCCGCCGGCTGCCGCGCCGGCCCCTGCGCCGGCGGCCGCTTCGAGCAGCGTCGGCACGCCGGTCGACCCCGGCGAGCTCGACTACGCGAAGTTCACGTCCACGCTGACGCAGATGATCTCCAGCGAACTCGGGCTGCGCGGCTTCACGCTGACGCTCGCGGTCGAGAAGGCCAGCACCATCGAGGAGCTGCGCGACGTGGCCGACCGCACGATCGAGCAGATCCGCTCGCGCAAGGGCGAGCCCGCGGCG
This sequence comes from Rhizobacter sp. P3_C12, assembly GCF_056402735.1. NCBI lineage: Bacteria > Pseudomonadati > Pseudomonadota > Betaproteobacteria > Burkholderiales > Sphaerotilaceae > Rhizobacter > Rhizobacter sp. P3_C12. The sequence goes on along the minus strand of NZ_JBFUGW010000082.1, from coordinate 1,077 downwards.
CACAAGGCGCGTCGCGCTCTGTACGGCGGCTGAGCTGGCGCAAGCTCCGGCGCGCCCCTGGTGGCGCAGGTTGATGCGGCTGCCGTGGCGGCTGTTGCGCGGCGTGCTGCTGGTGCTGGCAGCGCTCGTGCTGTTCATCGAGGAGTGGGGCTGGCGCCCGCTGACGGCCTTCGTCGCGCGGCTCGCCAAGTGGCCGCCGCTCGCGCGCTTCGAGGCGCTGGTGCGCGCCGCGCCGCCGCGCATCGCGCTGCTGCTGTTCCTCGCGCCGGCGGTTGCGCTGTTCCCGATCAAGCTGCTCGCGCTGTGGATCATCCACCGTGGCCATGCGCTGCTCGGCATCACGGTGATCGTCGTGGCCAAGCTGCTCGGCACCGCGATCGTCGGGCGGCTGTTCATCCTGACCGAGTCGCAGCTGATGCGCTTCGCGTGGTTCGCGCGGGCGCTGACGTGGTGGCGCGTGACGAAGCAGCGCGTGATGGACGCGCTGCGCCGCTCGGCCGCGTGGCGCGGCGCGCGGCGGCTGAAGACGCGCTGGCGGGCGTGGCGACGGCGCTGGCGCGGTCTCGACGAGCAGGACGGCTGAGGCAGAAGGGCTGGCACACTTCGGCCATGCCTCCTCGTTTCCATGTGGCCGAGCCGATGCTGGCCGGCGTCGAACTCAGCCTTCCTCCCGGTGCCGCGCGCCATGTGCAGGTGCTGCGCCTGCAGCCCGGCGATCCGCTGACGCTGTTCAACGGCGAGGGCGGCGAGTGGCAGGCCGAGGTCGTCCAGATGGGCCGCAGCGAGGTGCGCGTGCGGCCGCAGGCGCACGTGGCGATCGACCGCGAACTGGCGATCCACGTGACGCTCGCGCTCGGCATGCCGGCCAACGAGCGCATGGATGCGCTGGTCGAGAAGGCGACCGAGCTCGGCGTCGCGGCGATCCAGCCCCTGATGACCGAGCGCTCGGTGCTGCGCCTGAGCGGCGAGCGCGCCGACAAGAAGCAGGCGCACTGGCAGGGAGTYGCCGCCGCGGCCAGCGAGCAGTGCGGGCGCACCCGCGTGCCGCTGATCGCGCCGGTGCGCAGCCTCGCCGAC
>NZ_JBFUGW010000081.1:0-24429 GCF_056402735.1 Rhizobacter sp. P3_C12 | reverse complement strand
GGCCGATGCTGACGGTGATGTGCAGGCCCTGGGCGACGTCGCCCCAGGCCTCGCCCGAGACCGCGCGGCGCACCCGCTCGGCGATCGCGAGCGCGGTGGCCGGCTCGCTGGTCGCGAGCAGCAGCAGGAACTCCTCGCCGCCGTAGCGGCCGATGCGGTCGTCCGCCCGCAGCGAGCGCACCGCGCCGAGCACGAAGCGGCGCAGCGCGGTGTCGCCCACCAGGTGCCCGTGGCTGTCGTTGACCAGCTTGAAATGATCGACGTCCATCAGCGCCACCGACGGCCGCGCGCCGGCCTGCAGCGCGTCATCGAGCGCACCGAGGATCGCGCGGCGGTYGAGCGCGCCGGTCAGTTCGTCGCGCGTGGCCAACGCGTGCAGCTGGTTCTGCGCCTGCGCGAGCTCGCGGTTGCGCGTGCCCAGCAGCTGCCGCACCGAGGCGCCGTACAGCCCGACCACCGCGCAGCGCCCGATCGCCAGCGACAGCCACAGCGCCGACAGCGCCGCCTGCCAGCGCGTGGCGACCGGCAGCGCCGGCGCCTGCCCGGCCAGCCCGATCGCCAGGGCCAGCCCGAGCGAGATCGTGATCCACAGCGGCAGCAGCTGGCGCGGCGTGAGCCGCAGCGCGCTGAACGCGAACACGATGAAGACGACGCTGATCGACAGCACGCCGACCTCCGGCGCCAGCACCACCAGCAGCAGCTGCAGCCCGGAGGCCGTCAGCATCTGCGGGCCGGTCAGGTAGGGGTCGGCGAAGCGCTCGCTCCAGCCGCGGTGCAGCATCAGGAAGAAGGCCCCGCCGGCGAGCGCGCCGCCGAGCAGGTAGACGATGGGCGGCAGCAGGCCGACCGCGCCGGCCGCGTGCAGCAGGAACAGCAGCAGCGCGTCGATCGCGTAGCTCGCGACCACCATGCGCAGCATCCGCATGCGCTCGCCACGGCGGCGCAGCGCGCGGGCGTCGAGGTCTTCCGGCGCGGTCGGCGGCAGGTGGCTGCCGGCGGCGGGGAACGGAACCGGGGGAATGGATTGCAGGCGATGGGGCATGTCGGGGCTCGCCGTCAATCTCGGCCTGCCCCCGGGCATCTTGAGCGCGCCGGGCGTGGCAGCGTGCATACCGCACGGGCTTGGCAGCGTGCATACCGCACGCGTGCGGCCTCAGGGCTTTCACCGGGAATGGCTCAGGTCGGCCGCGGCACTGCCGATATCTGTCGCTGGAAAGCCGTCGCCCGGTCGTTGAACGGGCCCGAACGGTTGCCGGAGTTTCGAATGACCTCGCTCAAATCACCGTGGCGCGCGCTGCTCGGCTGGCTGCTGGCCAGCGCGCTCGCGTGCGCCATGGTGGCCTGGGCGATGAAGACGGCGTCGCGTGCCCAGTTGCGCGCCGATGCCGAGCACAGCGCGGAACAGTGGGCGAGCTATGTGCGCGACACCGTGCCCGACCTCGACACCCTGTTCGCCGGCGGCCCGCTGACGCCGGCCGCCATCGAGCAGCTCAGCCGCCTGCGCCACCTGGGCGAGGTGTTCCGCTTCAAGTTCTACGACCCGCACGGGCGCGAGCTGCTGGTGTCCGAGCAGCTCGGCCTGGGCGCCGAGGAGCTGGCCCGCGCACGGGCGGCGGCTCCGCTGGACACGCTGGCCCGCAGCCCCGAGGTGCGCGAGCTGGTGCTCGGCGGGCGCAGCATCATCTACCTGCGGCAGTCGCAGCGCGCCGACCGGCCGCGCGTCTACAGCGAGGCCTATGTGCCGGTGCAGGGCGCGCACGGCAACGTCGGCGGCGTGGTCGAGGTGTATGTCGACCAGGCCGAGCGGGCGGCGCGCATCGCGGCGGCCTTCGTGCGGGTGGCGATCGCGGTGGCGCTGGCGCTGGCGCTGCTGCTCGGCCTGAGCCTGTGGCAGTGGTTCGTGCGCGCGCGGCGCGAGCGCCAGGCCGAGGACCAGGTGCGTTTCCTGGCCGAGCACGACCCGCTGACCGGGCTGATGAACCGCGCGAGCTTCACGGCGGCGCTCAGCGAGGCCGAGGCGCGTGCGCGCGCCGGCGGCCCGAAGTTCGCGGTGCTGTGCCTGGACCTCGACCATTTCAAGCTGGTCAACGACACGCACGGCCAGGCCGCCGGCGACAGCACCTTGTGCGCCGTCGCCGGCCGGCTGCGCGATGTGGTGCGRCAGTTCGACCTGGTCGCGCGCCTGGGCGGCGACGAGTTCGCGATCCTGCAGGGCGGCGTGCGCGGCTCGGACGATGTCTCGTCGTTCGCGCAGCGCGTGGTCGACGTGCTGGCGGCGCCGCACGAGCAGGCCGGGCGGCGCGTGGAAGGCGGCGCGAGCGTCGGCGCGGCCATCTACGGCACCGACGGGTTGACGCGCGACGAGCTGCTGCACAAGGCCGACCTGGCGCTGCACCGCGCGAAGGCCGACGGCCGCGGGCAGTTCAGTTTCTACGACGCCGCGATGGATGCCGACCTGCAGCTGCGCCGTGCGCTGGTGCACGACCTGCGCCACGCGATCGCGTCCGACCAGCTGACGCTGCACTTCCAGCCGCTGTTCGAGGCGCAGGCGCTGCGCCTGAGCGGCTACGAGGCGCTCGCGCGCTGGTCGCACCCCGACCGCGGCGCGATCTCGCCGGCCGAGTTCATCCCGCTGGCCGAGCAGGCCGGGCTGATCGAGGCGCTCGGCCGCTGGGTGCTGCTGCACGCCTGCGAAGAGGCGGTGCGCTGGCCGCAGCACCTGGAGGTGTCGGTGAACCTGTCGGCGGCGCAGTTCCAGGGCGATCTCGTCGGCGTGGTGTCGGAGTGCCTGACGCGCTCGGGCCTCGCGCCGCAGCGCCTGCAGCTGGAGATCACCGAATCGCTGCTGATGCGCAACACCGAGCAGGTGCTGCAGACGCTGCAGACGCTGCAGGCCCTGGGCACTCGGATCGTGATGGACGATTTCGGCACCGGCTACTCGAGCCTGGCCTACCTGTGGCGCTTCCCGTTCCACAAGGTCAAGATCGATCGCGCGTTCACGCAGAACATGGAGCGCGACCCGAAGGTCGACCTGATCGTCGGCTCGATCGTCTCGCTCTCGCATGCGCTGGGCATGCGCGTGAATGCCGAGGGCGCCGAGACGGCGTCGCAGCTGGCGCGGCTGCGGGCGCATGGCTGCGACGAGATCCAGGGCTTCCTGCTCGGACGGCCGGTGCCGGCGTACCAGCTGCGGCACGAGGATGCGACGCTGTGGCGGACGCCGCGCGGCGAGCCGCGGGTGAGCACGCTGGATCCGGTGATCTGAGCGCCGCCTCGGATTTCCTGAGCCTCCATATCGGATCGGCGCCGATGGCCTTGCGTGCCGTTTTCGGCGACGCTGGCGCCGGATGGAGGATGAATGATGGGTCGCTCTTCGGCGGGGGTCGAGCGGCCGGGCCGCGAGAGCGCCCCGGCGAACGACGTGCTCGCGTCTTCGGCGAGCCCGTCGATCGCGCGCCCGGCAGCGCCTTGCGCGCAACGGATTGCCGACTCACCGCGGCAACTCGCCCAGCGCCGCCAGATCCAGACCCTGTTCGGACCGGCAGGTTCGCCGCCGGCGCAGCGGGTCCTGGACATCGCATCGTCAGACACCGGCCCGTACCGCGAGTTGAAGTACAGGCAGTTCCACATGCTGTTCAAGCGCAAGAGCCTCGGGCTGACCATTCCGGCCTGGGTGTGGCTCAAGAAGCTCGCGGCCTCGAAGCTCAGGATCACCTATGACACCTGGAAATCCGCGATTGCCAGCCATGCCCGCTACGAGGAACTCGTCGCGCAGCTGGGGGAACCGCAGGAGATCAAGCGCAACGAGCTTCGCTACGGCAAGGCGCCGCCGGGACCCCTGGCGATGAACGACGCGCACGGCCTGATCGGCATGACCGACTGGATCGAGCAGACTTATCCGATCGCCTCGACCACCTACGTCTCGCCGGGCGGCAGTGCGGATTTCATCGCCACGGCCATGCGCATGCGCGGTGCCGACGTGGTGGACGTGCCCCTCAGCGACATCAAGCAGGACAAGGTCGACAAGGTGCGCGCCCATGCACTCGAGTTCCTGCGTACCTGCTTCCGGGGCGCGAAGATCCGCGACAGCATCGTCATCTTCGATACCCTCTCCACCGGCTCGGCGCTGGTCTTGCTGAAGGCGCTGCTGGTCGAGGCGATCCACGTACCGGCCGAGCGCATCTTTCTCGTGGCGCTGAACGGGCCGCTCACGATGGACTCCACCGCGCTCGTCGGCTCAGGCGCCATCACGGTGGTCCCGAACCGGTCGGACCACATGTCCTATGCGAAATCGCGGCTCCGGGACCAGGCCTACAAGGACAGCGCACGCACCTACTCGAAGAATCCTGTCGGCGATCTCGACGCCGAGAAGGCGAAGAAGCCCGTCGCCCCGGTGAGGGGTGCGCGCGATGAGCTGATGACGATCATGCTGGCGATGCAGGAGGTGGCGGACGAGGACTTCGTCGAGAAGCCGGATACGGAAGAGGTCGAGGCGGTCGACAGCGACGAGGGGCTGGGCGGCAGCAGGGAGGGGGAGGAAGACGGGGACGAAGAAAAGGGCGTCGAAGAGGTCGATTGAGCCGGTGAGAATGCCGGCCATGCAGACCTCGATCTCCTGGCTCCTGTTCTTCCAATCCGCGCTGATCGGCCTGTCGATCGCCGCCCCCGTCGGCCCGATCGGGCTGCTGACGATCCAGCGCACGCTGGATGCCGGCTGGCGTGCGGGCCTGGCCACTGGCATGGGCGCGGCGGCGGCCGACACCGTCTACGGCGCGGTGGGCGCGTTCGGTGCCACCGCGCTGATCGCCTGGCTGGTCGGCGCGAAGACCTGGCTCGCGGTGTTCGGCGGGCTGGTGCTGCTGCGGCTCGCGTGGTCCGGCTGGCACCAGGCGGCCGGCAACGAAGCGGGCGCCGCGCCGGCCCCGGTGCCTGCGCTGTGGACCTGCTTCGCGACCACCTTCGCRCTGACGCTGTCGAACCCGATGACGATCGTGTCCTTCATCGCGATCTTCGGCGCGATGAGTGCGCAGGTGGCCGGCGGCTCACCGCTGGTGATGGTGGCCGGCGTGTTCGTCGGCTCGGCGCTGTGGTGGCTCGCGCTGTCGATCGCCGTGGGCCGGATGCGCCACGCCTTCCGGCCGGCGTGGCGGCGTGCGATCAACAGGGCATCGGCGTTGCTGCTGGCCGGCTTCGCGTTGTGGCAGTGGAGCGGCCTCCTGATCTCCTGACCGCAGCGCCGACCAGCAGCAGGCCCGCTGCCCACAGCGCGAGCGTGGCCGGCTCGGGGATCGGCGAGATCAGGTAGGCGTGGCCGTAGCCGCTGTTGACGACGAACTGGCCCTGGTCGTTGATGCCGGTCACGTTGCGGAACCAGTCGCCGTCGGCCAGCGTGAACAGGCTGTTGATGTCGATCACGCCCTGGCCGTTGGCGCCGGTGATGAACGCGAAGTCGCGCCCGAAGCGGTGGTTGTGGATGATCCCCGCCACCTGCCCGAACTCGTTGATGCCGGTGGTCTCGCTGAACGAGGCCGGCCCGTACTGGCCCGATCCGCCGAGGTAGCCCGGGTCGTAGTTCGCGACATTCGAGAAATCGAGCGGCTTCACGGTGCCGGAATCGTTGCCGATGTACGCGTTGCGACCCACGTACGCCTGCGGCCCGATGTAGGTGCCGGCGATCTGGCCGTGGTTGTTGATCGAGCTCTCCTGGTAGTGCACCGCCGCGGGCAGCGCCGCCGGCGCGCTGCCGTTCGGCCCGGTCACGAAGGTGCCGGCCTGGTTCAGCTCGCTGTAGCCGATGTGGCCGACCACGCGGCCGGCGTCGTTGAGGCCGTTGCCGAACAGCGGCTGGCCGTTCAGGCTGCCGAGCGCGCGCATCGACTGGCCGTTGGCATCGGTGATGAAGCCTTGCTGCGGATCCAGCACGTCGGGGTAGCCGGGCAGGTTGCGGTCGCCGCCCGTCATGCCGATCACCTGGCCGCTGGCATTGATCGCGGTGGCCATGCTGTTGCTGGCGCCGAGCGTGCCCAGGTCCTGCAAGGTCGCGCTGTTGCCGTTGCGCAGGAAGGCGTGGAAGCTGCCACCGGCCGTCTGCGCGGCGCCGACCACCTGGCCGGCGTCGTTGATGCCGTACGCCTTGCTCCAGGTGCCGCCGAACGTGCCGACAGCCGTCAGGCCGGCGCCGTTGGCGCCGCTGAAGAAGCCGCGGTAGTCGCCGACCGACGACCAGCCGTTGAAGCCGTTCGTGTAGGCATAGCCGCTGACCTGGCCGCTGTTGTTGATGCCGGTCGCGTACATCAGGTCGCCGGTGCCCAGCTGGCCGATGTCGAACAGCTGGTACTGCGTGGTCTGCGCCTGGGCCGGCGCGCTGCAGGCGAGGCTGGCGGCCAGTGCCAGCGAGGCAAAGAGGGTGGGTGTCTTCATGAGGTCTCCCTGGGGTTCGAGGATCTGCGGCCACGCCAGCCGATCAGCAGCAAGCCACCGGTCCACAGCGCGAGCGTGACCGGCTCGGGGATGGGCGAGATCAGGTAGGCATGCCCCCGCTCGGAGTTCGCGATGAACTGCCCGAGGTTGTTGACGGCTGTCGCGTTGATGAAGTAATCGCCGTCGGCGAGCGGGAACAGGCTGTCGAGGCTGACCACGCCCTGGCCGTCAGGGCCGCTGATGAAGCCGTAGTACCGCGCGACGCGGCCGTTGTTGAACGTGCCGGCCACCTGGCCGCTGTCGTTCAGCGCGAAGGCCTGGCTGCGCGAGATCGGGCCGTACTGGCCGAAGCCGCCGAGGTTGCCGTACTCGTAGCCGTCGACACCGTGGAAGTCGAGGTGGGTTTCGGTGCCCCCGGGCGTGCCGATGAAGGCGTCGTTGGAGAAGAAGTCGGGCCCCCAGGTGCCGGCCACCTGCCCGCGGTTGTTGATCGCGTTGGCGCTGCTGGTGTCGTCGAACACCGGGCCGGGCGAGGTGGCATTCGGCCCGGTCACGAAGCTGATGCCGAGGTTGTACGGGCTCGTTCCGCCGACCACCTGTCCGCTGTCGTTGATGCCGCGGCCGAACAGCGCCTGGCCGTTCAGGCTGCCGAGCGCCTGCAGGTTGCTGCCATTCGGGCCGGACACGAAGCCGCGCGGGTCACTGCCGTTCGGGTTGGCGCCGCTCGCGATGCCGACGACCTGGCCGCTGGCGTTGATCGCGGTGGCGGTGCTGTTGCTGCTGCCGGCGAGCGTGCCGATGTCGGTGAGCGGGTTGCCGGCCGTGCCGATGAAGGCGCGGAAGCTGCCCGACGCCGTCTGCGAATCGCCGACCACCTGCCCGGCGTTGTTGATCCCGAACGCGCGGCTCCAGCTGCCGCCGAGCGTGCCGAGGGCCGTGAGGCCGGTGCCGTTGGCGCCGGTCACGAAGGCGTTGTAGAGGTTGGAGTCGGATTGGCCGCCACTGCCGTCGGCATACGAATAGCCGACGACCTGGCCGAGGTCGTTTATGCCGGTGGCCCACATCCGATAGCCCGGCGTGAGGGAGCCGAGATCGAACAGCGTGTACTCGGTGGCCTGCGCGGGCAGGGCCGCGGCCAGGCTGCAACCGAGCGCGAACGACGCCAGCAGGCGCAACGATTTCTTCATGGCCTCTCCCCCGGTACGCGCGAACGGCGCGCCCATGGACCGACTGTAGGAGCCGGCCCCGAGGGGCTGCAAGGCGGAACGGCGCGTGTCGGTGTAGGCCCGCGCCTACGCCGTTTTCAGCGGGTTACCGATGGGCGGCGCTGGCGGCACCGACCGCAGAACCGACCGCAGGACCGACAGCAGGACCGACAACAGGACCGACAACAGAAACGGGTGCGAGCGGCGTGTCCGCCGGCAGCACCTGCCCCGGCGTGTCGGTCGGCGCCTCGCCCGGCGGGATGTGCGGCAGCTTGTGCGCGATGCCCTTGTGGCAATCGATGCAGGTCTTCTCGCGGCTGGCCAGGTAGGTGGTGTGCATGTTCTGCGCACGCACGCTCTGCCGCGTGAAATCCATCGATTCGTAGTTGTGGCAGTTGCGGCATTCGAGCGAGTCATTGGCCTTGAAGCGGGCCCATTCGTGCTGCGCCAGCTCGAGCCGCTTGGCCTGGAACTTCTCCTGCGTGTCGATGCTGCCGAACACCTTGCCCCAGACCTCTTTCGACGCCTGCATCTTGCGGGCGATCTTGTGCGTCCACTCGTGCGGCACGTGGCAGTTGGAGCAGACGGCGCGCACGCCGGAGCGGTTGGTGTAGTGGATCGTGCCCTTCAGCTCGGCGAAGGTGTTCTCGCGCATCTCGTGGCAGCCGGTGCAGAAGGCCTCGGTGTTGGTCGCCTCCATCGCGGTGTTGAAGCCGCCCCAGAACACGATGCCCGCGATGAAGCCGGCCAACGTCAGGAAGCCGAGGCTGAAGTGCACGCTCGGCCGCGAGATGATGCGCCAGTAGCGTTTCGCGAGCTCGATCATGGCGCGACCCCCTTGAAGCCGTTGCCGACCAGCGGTTTCACCGGCTCCTGCGCCACGTGGCACTGCGGACAGAAGTAGCGCCGCGTCGAGACCTGCGGCAGCACCTTGCCGGTGCGGTCGATGTAGTGCGTGGCGCTGACCGGCACGGCCTGGCTGAACTCGGTGCGCGCACGCGCATGGCAGTCGAGGCACTTGTTGAAGTTGCGGTCGACCTGGTAGCCGTCGATGCGGTGCGGAATGATCGGCGGCTGCATCTCGTAGTTGCGTGCGAGCCGCTGGTCGTCGTTGACCGTGTTGGCGAGGCGCGGCGGGTGGGTCGTCGCGAGGATCGGCGTCGGCCCGCGTGCCGCATCGGTCAGCAGCGCCGCGGCCGGTGGGGCCGCTACCGGATCAGCCGCGCCGCAGGGCAGGGCCTGTGCGGCGAGCAGCAGGCCGCACATCACGCTGGAAAGGAGGTGGCGCATCGGTGTCTCCCGCGGTGTCAGACCTTGACGATCTTCACGGCGCACTTCTTGAAATCGGTCTGGAACGAGATCGGGTCGGTGGCATCCAGCGTGACCTTGTTGATCAGCTGGCTGGCATCGAACCACGGCACGAACACCAGGCCGCGTGGCGGCTTGTTGCGCCCGCGCGTCTCGACACGGGTGCGGATGCTGCCGCGCCGCGACGCGACCTCGATCTCGACCCCGCGCCGCAACCCGAGCGACCGGGCATCGTCGGGGTGCATGTAGCAGACCGCGTTCGGCACCGCCTTGTGCAGCTCGGGCACGCGGCGCGTCATCGAGCCGGAGTGCCAGTGCTCCAGCACGCGGCCGGTCGACAGCCAGAACGGGTAGTCCTTGTCGGGCAACTCGGGCGGCGGCTCGTACGGCAGCGCGAAGATCAGCGCCTTGCCGTCCGGGTGGCCGTAGAACTGCCAGCCGGTGCCGGGCTTCACGTAGGGGTCGGTACCTTCCTTGTAGCGCCAGCGCGTCTCTTTGCCGTTCACCACCGGCCAGCGCAGGCCGCGCACCTGGTGGTAGGTGTCGAAGGGTGCGAGGTCGTGGCCGTGGCCGCGGCCGAAGCTCGCGTACTCCTCGAACAGGCCCTTCTGCGGGTAGAAGCCGAACGCCTTCGCCTCGGCGTTCTCGTAGCCGGCCTCGACCTGCGAGGGCGGGAAGCGGTTGACCTGCCCGTTCTCGAACAGCACCTGGAACAGCGTCTTGCCGCGCAGCGCCGGCTTCTTGTCGAGCAGCTCGGCGGGCCAGACCTCGTCGGTCTTGAAGCGCTTCGAGAACTCCATCAGCTGCCACAGGTCGGAGCGCGCCTCGCCGGGCGGATTGACGAGCTGGTGCCAGAAGTGCGTGCGCCGCTCGGCATTGCCGTAGGCACCTTCCTTCTCGACCCACATCGCGGCCGGCAGCACCAGGTCGGCCGCGAGCGCGGTGACGGTCGGGTAGGCATCGGACACCACGATGAAGTTGTCGGGGTTGCGGTAGCCCGGGTAGCCCTCCTGCGTGAGGTTCGCGCCGGCCTGCATGTTGTTGTTGACCATCACCCAGTAGGCGTTCAGCTTGCCGTCCTTCAGCATGCGGTTCTGCAGCACTGCGTGGTAGCCGGGCGTGCCGGGGATGGTGCCTTCGGGGATCTGCCAGATCTCTTCGGTGTGGGCGCGGTGCTTCGGGTTGGTGACGACCATGTCGGCCGGCAGCCGGTTGGCGAAGGTGCCGACCTCGCGCGCGGTGCCGCAGGCCGACGGCTGGCCGGTCAGCGAGAACGGGCTGTTGCCGGGCGTCGCGATCTTGCCGGTGAGCAGGTGCAGGTTGTAGACCATGTTGTTCGCCCAGACACCGCGCGTGTGCTGGTTGAAGCCCATGGTCCAGAACGACATCACCTTGATCTTCGGGTCGGCGTACAGCTCGGCCAGCGCCTCGAGGCGGTTCTTCGGCACGCCGCTCAGCCGGGCGGTGCTCTCGAGGTCGTACTGCGAGACGAAGCGCGCGAACTCGTCGAAGCCGATCGGCCTGGAGCCGCCGGCGTCGCCCGCGTTCTTCGCGGCCTTCTGCAGCGGGTGCTCCGGCCGCAGGCCGTAGCCGATGTCGGCGTTGCCGAGCCGGAACGAGGTGTGCTTGTCGACGAACTCGCGGTTCACGCGGCCGGTCGAGATGATGTAGTGCGCGATGTAGTTGAGGATCGCGAGATCGGTCTGCGGCGTGAAGGTGAGCTCGATGTCGGCGAGCTCGTACGAGCGGTGCTCGAAGGTCGACAGCACGGCGACCTTCACGTCCTTGCCGCTCAGCCGCCGGTCGGTCACGCGCGTCCACAGGACCGGGTGCATCTCGGCCATGTTCGAGCCCCACAGCACGAACGCATCGGCAGCCTCGATGTCGTCGTAGCAGCCCATCGGCTCGTCGGCGCCGAAGGTGCGCATGAAGCCGAGCGCGGCCGAGGCCATGCAGTGGCGGGCGTTCGGGTCGAGGTTGTTCGAGCGGAAACCGGCCTTCATCAGCTTCAGCGCGGCATAGCCTTCCCACACCGTCCACTGGCCGGAGCCGAACATGCCGACCGCGGTGGGGCCCTTTTCCTTCAGCACGCGCTTGAACTGCGCGGCCATCACGTCGAAGGCCTGGTCCCACGAGACGTGCTGGAACTCGCCGTCCTTCGCGTACTGGCCGTTCTTCATGCGCAGCAGCGGGCGGGTCAGGCGGTCTTCGCCGTACATGATCTTCGACAGGAAGTAGCCCTTGACGCAGTTCAGGCCCTTGTTGACCTCGGCCTCGGGGTCGCCCCGCGTCGCGACGACGCGGTTGTCCTTGACGGCGACGCTSACGCCGCAGCCGGTGCCGCAGAAGCGGCAGGGGGCCTTGGACCACTTCAGCGACGCGTCGTCGGCGCCCTGGGCGGGCGAGGGCAGCGGGATGCCGGCGACGGCGCCGGCCGCGGCGGCGGCGGTCTGGCGAATGAACTCACGGCGTGGGATCGACATCCGGGACATCGGGGATCTCCTCATTCATGGCGGCCAGGGTGTCGGCGCATTGGTAGACGAGCGCGGCGGTGAGCACGCCGGGGCTGCGTTGGATCAGCGCGATCGCCGCGAGCATCTCGTCGGCGGACGCGGCTTCGAGCGTGACGATGAGCTTGCCTTGCGGCGACATCGCGTGCACCTCGCTGCCGGGCAGCTGCGCAATGGCGACGGCGACGGACGCGATGTCGGCCGCAACGGCCTGCACGACGAGGCTCGCGATGTGGAGCTCGGCGGCTTCAACGGGGATCGGCATGGCTCAGTGCCCCGGCGGACCGGTGAAGAGCTGCACCATCCAGACGATGAATCCGTAGCCGCCGACGAGCGCGACCGCGAGCAGCGGGGCCAGCACGGCGGTGAGGAAGACGAAGCTGCGAAGCTCCTGCGCTTTGGTGAAGGTCTCCGGTGGCTGGCTCATGGCGGCCCTTGACTTGTTGTGGAGCGAGACATCCGCTGACGGCGCGAATGTGCGCCGGGGGGCGGTGAGCGTCAAGCACCGCGGTAGCATTTGTTGAGGCAGAACAAGGAAGCGTCGATGGATCAGGTGATGCGAGCATTGCACTCGGAGTTTTCGGACCTGGGCGACCCGGAGCAGATCACGCGCGTGCTGCTGCGGCTGACGCTCGCGGCGCTGCTGGGCGGCGTGCTGGGTTATGAGCGGCAGAGCCAGGGCAAGGCCGCGGGCATCCGCACGCACATGCTGGTGGCGATGGGCGCGGCGCTGTTCGTGCTGGTGCCGCAGCAGGGCGGCATGGAGATCGCCGACCTGAGCCGCGTGATCCAGGGCGTGGTCGCGGGCGTCGGCTTCCTCGGGGCGGGTGCCATCCTGAAGCTGCGCGACGAAGAACAGGTGGTCGGCCTCACGACGGCGGCGGGCGTGTTCATGACGGCCGCGATCGGCGTGGCCTGCGGGCTGGGACGGGAGTCGACGGCCTTGCTCAGCACCTTGCTCGCGCTGCTGGTGCTGGCGGTGGTGCCGAAGCTGTTCGATCGGGGGGGACCGACGCGGCGCTAGCCGCAGCCCTTCAAGGCCTCGCGCACGGCCGCCGGCCCGGTGAGGCCGGGCGGGATGCCCTGCTTGTCCATCTCCTCGATGATCGGCAGCGCGAGCCGCTGCTGGGCGCAGGCGGCGGCCGCATCGCCTGCCTGCTGCCGCGCCTGCAGCGCGACACCCAGCAGGTGGTGCGCAAGACCCTGGTGGTAGTGCACGTAGTTGTCTTCGCGCAGGCCGGCCGGCAACGCGGCGAACGAGGCCACCGCGGCGGTGAGCACCTCCACGCCGGCACGCGCCTCGCGCTCGGCCAGCAGTGCCTCGCCGAGCGAGGTCTGCATGCTCGCGACATCGGCCAGGAACTGCGTGTTGCCCGGATCCTGGCTGCTGAGCTTGCGCATCATCTCGAGCGCGCGCCGTGCCTGCGCCACCGCCTCGCGCGGCTGGCCGAGGCGGCGCAGGCACCAGGCGATGTTCTCCAGGTTGGTCGCGACGTGCCGGGAGAGCGAGGTGTTCTCGGGGCTCTTCGCCACCAGCGGCTCCAGCACCGCCGTGCTCTTGCGGAAGGCGTCGAGCGCGAGCTGCGCGCTGGCGGCCGTGGCGTCGCGCTGGATCAGCTGTTCGCCGCGCGTCGAGTGGATCGATGCCAGGTTCAGGCCGGCATCGCTGTCGTCCGGATCCTGCGCGACCAAGGCCTGCAGCTGCGCGGCGGCGTCGTCCGCGGTCTTCAGGTAGTTGTCGATGTCACCCGAGAACATCTGCACCTGGCTCAGCTGGCTGTACAGCGTCGCGCGCAGCAGCCGCCATGTGCGGTTCGACGGATCGGCGGCCGCCAGCTCGTCGGCCGCCGCGATGCCGGCGCGCAGCGTGCGCCCGGCCTCGGGGAACTTGCCGATGAAGCCGAGCACCGCGCCCTCGCGCTGGTGCACGACCGCCACCTCCTGCTGCGCATCGCGGTACACCGCGCCGTGCGGAGGCGGTCCGGCCAGCACCGGCGCCAGCAGCTCGATCGCGCGGCCGTAGCTCTTGAGCGCGGCCTGTGGATCGCCGAGGCTCGCCAGCCCCGGCCGGCCCTGGATGTCACCGATGTTGCGGTAGCCGTTCGCCAGCTCGATCTGCAGCGCCGGTTCGCGCTGCGCCTCGGGCGCGATGCCTTCGAGGTACGCGAGCCCATTCTCGACCAGCAGCTTGCGCGCCGCCGTGGAACCCGGCAGCACGCGGATCGCGTCGTGCATCGGGATCATCATCGAGCTGGCCAGCTTGCGCACGCTCGCGAAATGCCGCTCCGCGCGTTCGCGCTGGCGCTGCGCCTCCCAGGCCTGGTAGCCGGCGAAGGCGATGCCGGCGAGCAGCGCCAGGTTGGCCAGCATCACCGCGCCCACCGCGGCGCGGTGGCGCAGCACGAAGCGGCCGGCCCGGTAGCTCCACGCCCCGCGGCGCGCCTGCACCGGCAGGCCTTCGAGGTGGCGGAACAGGTCGTCGGCCATCGCCTCGGCCGAGGCGTAGCGGTGCAGCGGATCCTTGCGCAGCGCCATCATCACCACCGCATCGAGGTCGCCTTCGAGCTGGCGCCGCCGGGTGCGCGGTGCATCGCCGGGCACCCGGCTCGGGCGCACCGGTTCGGTGTCGCAGATGGCGCGCGTCAGCGCATACGGGTCGTCGGTCGCCCGGCCATAGGGGCTGGCCTGCGTCAGCAGGCGGTACAGCACCACGCCGAGCGAGTAGATGTCGCTGGCCGCGGTGACCGGTTCGCCGCGCACCTGCTCGGGGCTCGCGTACTCGGGCGTCAGCGCGCGCATCGCGGTGGTGGTGCGATCGGCGGCGGGCGCGTCCAGGCGTTTGGCGATGCCGAAGTCGACGAGCTTCACGACGCCGTCGCGCCCGACCAGGATGTTGCCGGGCTTCAGGTCGCGGTGCACCACGCCTTGCCGGTGCGCATGGTCGACCACCAGGCAGAGGCTTCGGAACAGGCGCAGCCGCGCGGCCAGCGGCAGCGCGTGCTCGGCGCAGTAGAGGTCGATCGGCACGCCGCCGTCGACCAGGTCCATCACGACGTAGTGCAGGCCTTCGGGCGACACGCCGGCGTCCAGCAGCTTGGCCAGGTTCGGGTGGTCGAGCGCGGCGAGGATGCGCCGCTCGGCATGGAAGCGGTCGAGCAGGAAGCGCGTGTCGGCGCCTTCGCGCACGATCTTCACGGCGACCTGCTGCTCGTACTGCCCGTCGGCCCGTTCGGCGCGGTAGACCTCGCCCATGCCGCCGCGGGCGATCAGGGCCAGCAGCCGGTAGTCGCCGACGCGCTGGCCGCTGGCATCGTGCGGTGCCGCGGCGGCCTCGGCCGACAGCGCATCGAGCAGGCCCGCCGCGGGCGACCGGTCGAGCGGGCCGGTGCCTTCGGCCGCCGCGACCAGCGACTCGAGCTCGGCGCGCAGCGCGGGATCGTCGGGGCAGGCGAGGGCGATCCAGCGCTTGCGTTCGTGCGGCGGGCGCTCGAGCGTATCGGCCAGCAGCTCCTTCAGGCGCTGCCAGCGCTCGCGGTCGAGGGTCATGGGCGTGTCGGGCGCGGGGTCGCACGCGGTGTTGCCTGCGGCGTTGTCGACCCCGGCCGCGCGGTCGTCGCCGCTGCGTGCAGTTGGTTCCATCGAAGCTCCCTGTCCGCCCGGGTGAGCGGGGAAGGGGGAGCTTACCCTGGCGGAATCAGGCCAGGCGGAAGACGCCGACCGCTGCCACCAACTGATGCGCCTGCACATGCAGGCTGTCGGCGGCGGCGGCCGATTGCTCGACCAGCGCGGCGTTGCGCTGGGTGGCTTCGTCCAGGCCGGCCACCGTCGCGTTCAGCTGGTCGACGCCCGCGGTCTGCTGCTGGCTGGCCTGGCCCATCTCCGCGATCAGGCCGGCCACGCGCTGCACCTGTTCGACCATGCCGCCCATGTGGCGGCCGGCGCTGTTCACCAGCTCGGCACCGGCCTGCACGCGCTCGACGCTGGAGCTGATCAGCGCCTTGATCTCGCGGGCTGCCGCGGCGCTGCGCTGCGCCAGCGCGCGCACCTCGCTGGCCACCACCGCGAAGCCGCGGCCCTGCTCGCCGGCACGCGCCGCTTCCACCGCCGCGTTCAGCGCGAGGATGTTGGTCTGGAAGGCGATGCCATCGATCACCGAGACGATCTGGCCGATCTTCTGCGAGCCCTCGGCGATGCTGTCCATCGTGTGCACCACCTGCTGCACCGCGGCGCCGCCCTGGCTCGCGGCCGCACCCGCCTCGGCCGCGAGCCGGGCCGCGCTGCGGGCTGCATCGGCGCTGGCTTTCAGCGCGCCGGTCAGCTGTTCCATYGACGCGGCGGTCTGTTGCAGGTTGCCGGCCTGCARCTCGGTGCGCTGGCTCAGGTCGGCGTTGCCGCGCGCGATCTGCTGCGAGCCGGTCGCGATCGAATCGCTGCTGGCCCGCACGGTGGCCACCACCTGCGTCAGCCGTTCGCACATCGCCGCCATCGCGGCCATGATGCTGGTGTCGTCGCCGGCCGCGAGCGGCACGCGCTGGCGCAGGTCGCCGGCGGCGACGGCATTGGCCACCGCCGCCACGTCGGCCGGTTCGCCGCCGACCTGGCCCCACACCGACTTCCATGCGAAGCGGCCGAAGCCGAGCAGCAGCACGGTGGCGGCAAGAAAGACGCTCCATTGCGACCAGGCCACGCGCGTGAGCGTGGCGTCGAAGGTGGCCGAGGCTGCGTCGGCAAAGGTGGTCGACGCCTTGACCGTGGCATCGACGCCGGCGCGGTGTTGCAGGTACAGCGCGTCGGCCGATTTCAGGGCCGCCTGCGCGGCGGGCGCGTCAGCGGTCGCGGTGGCCTTCAGCACCGCGCGCGAGGCCTCGATGAAGCGCATCGCGGCCTCGTGCTGCGGGCCCAGCAACTGCGCCTCGAGGCCGTAGGGCGGGTGGGCGCGCCAGTAGGTGACGCGCTCCTGGTATTCCTTCTCGAGGCGCGCCGCTTCGGCCTGTGCCTTCTCGGGGGCGATGCTGCCTTCCACCGCCTGCGAGAGCACCAGCCGCAGCTCGATCAGGTACATCGGCGGCGGCAGGATGTCGGCGGTGACGTCCTTCGCGACGAAGGTGCGCTGTGCCGCATCGGCCGCCGTGCCGGCGCCCCACAGCGACACCGCCATCAGCACGCTGGCCGCGGCGATGCCCGAGCCGATGAGGAGGACCAGGGTCAATCGCAGTGAACGCATGGGTCGTGCCGGGGGTGAGGGGCTGTTCGGGTTGTCGGCCGAAGCGCCCGCCACTTGAGCGGTCAGTCGAACAAAGTGCCCTTCATCGCGTCGCGCGACACGCGGTGCCACACATACATGCCGTTCTGCCGGTAGTGGTCGTGCAGCTCGCCGGCGCACATCACGTAGCCCTGCAGCGGATCGCAATGCGGCGCGCCGAACAGGTGGCCCGACTCGTGCACCGCGAGGATCTGCGTGCGGTTCATCGACATGTCGAACGAGAACTCCCCGCTCACCTGCACGCCGAGCCAGCCGCAGGCCACGCCGCCCACCATCTGGGGCGACATCGCGATCAGGTAGTCGAAGCCATGGTTGTCGACGTTCGTGCGCACCGAGCCGCCGGTGGTCCAGTCGCGCGCGAGACCCAGCACCTTGCCGCCGTAGGCCGCGGCCTGCTCGCACAGGCCCTGGCTGGTGTCCAGCGTCAGGCCCGGGATGGCACGGAAGTGCTGGGTCACGCCCATCATCTGGWCGAAACCGCCCGGGAAGGACTGGTAGGTGCCGGTGTTGCCGCCAGCCGTCGTCGGCGTGAAGACCTCGCCGGGCCGCGTGAAGACCTCGCCGAGGAAGGCTTCCGGGGAGCGCGTGTAGTTCAGGCGCGTGAAGTAGCTCTGGTCGTAGACGGTGCTCACCAGCACGTGGCTGCTGGGCGCCACGGTGAAGGCGGCGCCGCTGTAGGCGGTGTCCACCGTGCTGCCGGTGCCGCYCTGCAGGCGCACGCCGTCGATGCGGTAGGCGCCGCGCCCGACGGCGTAGTGCTTGGCGCGCGCGGTGTCGTCGATGAACGGCCCGGCACTGAACGACGCGGTGCGCGTTTCGCCGGCTGCCAGTTCGACCTCGATCGTGCCCAGCGGCACGGCGCTGAAATCGCTGAACCGCGTGCTGGCGAGCGTCGGCGTGAGCTTCACGGTGCCGGCATTGCCGCTCAGGTTGCGCACGGTGAGCGACACCTTCAGCGCGTCGCCCTTGGCGGGTGCCTGGCCGGCGRCATTCGTCACGCCGACCGCGGTGACGTCGGCCTGGATCGTGCAGTTCGGCTCGCACCCCGACGCGCCCTTGGCCACCACGTAGGAACTGGCGACATCGTTGAAATCGCGCGGCACGAGGTTGGGCTCGTCGGCGGCCAGCACCAGGCGCCGGCCCTGCGCGCCGGCATGCTCGAACAGCTCGACCCGGTGGCCGGCGAGCACGCGCGCCGAGGAGGCGAAGTCGTTCCAGGCCGCCGGCAGGGAGGCACTGCCCGCGGCCAGGCACAGCGAGGCACCGGCGTAGCCGACGTGCTCGTACAGACACACCGGCGCCGCCGCGCTGGGCACCGTCGGCGCCACCACGCGGTACGAGGACAGGCGGTCGTTGAAGGCGCGGTTGACCAGGTTCGGCTCGTCCGCCGTCAGCGCAAGCGTGGCGCCGCCTTGCGCGATGTGCTCGTAGAGCGTCACCGACCACCCCTGCGGCACGCGAACCGACGACACCCGGTCGTTCCAGCCGGCCGGCGTGGCCGCGGTTCCGGCCTCGGCACACCAGCTCTCGCCCGCAAAATTGACGTGCTCGTAGAAGCACACCGACGCCGCCTGCGATGCGAGCGGGAAGCCCGCCAGCATCGCAGCGGCCACCCACGCCGTCCTGTTGATCTTCATGGAGTTTTCCTTCGTTGTTGTCGGGCGAGACATCTCCCGGCGTGAAGTCTGGAACCACGAAGGATGGGTGGTGGTACTTAAATGGTACTAAAGCTGCAACGGGGGCGGGGTGGATGTAAATGCGGGGATCGGGTGATGATCTCGACCCTGGCCGGAGAGATCGACATGCGCTGCGAAACCATCGACACCCATCCCGATTTCCGCCGCCTGTCGGCGATCGAAGGCGTGGCGGTGGACCTGCGCTACGCGAGCGAGCGCAACTTCGTCGGGCGTGACCTGTATGGCGAATTGGATTGCGCATGGCTGCATCGCCTGGCCGCGGAGGGTCTCGCGCAGGCGGTGGCCCGGCTGGCCGAGACGGTGCCCGGGCATCGCCTGCTGGTGCTGGACGCATTGCGACCGCACCGCGTGCAGATCCAGCTGTGGGACCACCTGGACGGCACCGACCTGCGGCAGTACGTGGCCGACCCGGCGCGCGGCTCGATCCACTCGTTCGGCATGGCGCTGGACGTGACGGTGATCGACGAAGCAGGGCGCGAACTCGACATGGGCAGCGGCTTCGACGAGATGACGGCGCTGTCGCATCCGGTGCTGGAGGCGGCGCATCTCGCGAGCGGGGCACTGACGCAGGCGCAGCATGCGAATCGGCTGCTGCTGCGCGATGCGCTGAACGCCGCGGGCTTTCGTGGCATCGACAACGAGTGGTGGCACTTCGAGATGCTGGAGCGGCAGTTGGTGCGGGAAACGTTCCTGCGGGTGGAGTGATTTGCCGGCCACTGTGTGGAACTCAGCACGCTGCAAGGTCACATAGCTGCATGAGACAATTTCTTCGCAACCCAACATCGGAGCATCCAAGCCATGGGCTTCCTCATCGACTTCGCGGCGGATTCCAGAGGCGCGTTTGCACGGGGGTTCATGCGCGGATTGGCGGCACCCGTGACCTTGTTCGTGCACAACGAAGCGCCGGCGTTGCCCAACGTTCCGATGGTGGAGCCGCCTGCAGCAGGTCGGGAGATCGCGGCTGCGCTTGCGTCGGATTGGGTGCGCATCGGGGATGCAATGCATCACGCGGTGCAGCGTCATGAGCAGGGGCAGCAAGCCTCACCAGACACCGCTGGCTCAGGCAGCAAGCAAGGCGATCGGGCTGGGCGCGGTCAGGGCTGAACAACAGCTTGTCATCCAGCAAAGCCAGTACACCGGGGAGATCCCGCACCCGGACATCCTCAAGCAGTTCGATCAGCTCATTCCCGGCACGGGAGCGAAGCTCATTCGTTGGGCCGAAGAGGAGCAGCAGCACCGCCGCTCGATGGAACGAGCAGCGATGGATGCCAACATCGCGGCCCAGCACTCGCAGAGCCTGACCAACGCCTACACCGCACGTGCGATCTTTCGCAGCGACATGATGGGGCAAACCTGTGGCGTCCTGGTCTGTCTCGTCTGCGTGGTTGGCGCGATCTGGATGGGCACGATCGGCCAGCCATGGGTCGCTGCGGCGCTCGCCGCAATACCGACTGCCGCTGTTGTTCAGGCGTTCCGCTCGAGCATGTTCGGGCGCAAACGGCAGGCCGGCGAGGGAAAGTCGAAGTCGTAGTGCTGGTCGCCGGCCGGTGGCAGCTTGAGGTCTATGAGACGGGAACGGGAAGGCCGCTCAGAACCGGTACGCCGTGAACACCACGACGCTGTTCTGCGCCTTCTTCTCGGTGACCGGGCTGTCGGCCGCGTCGCGCTGCAGGCTGCGCGTCGACACGCGGGTGCCGATGCCCCACTGCTTGTCGATCTGGTAGTCGGCCCCGACGGTGAAGCCCACCGACTCGATGCCCGAGCGCGGCCTGTACACCGCGCGGCCCGATCGCGCCGCCTGCTGCTCGTCGATGCCGAAGTAGGTCTGCATCGCGCTGCGGCTGGCCCAGGTCACCCCCGGGCCGGCCGACAGCATCAGGCCCGGCGCCGGGCTGTACTTGCCCTCGACGTCGAACGACAGCCGCCCGCCCTGGTGCTTGCCGCCGATGTCGCCGACCACGTTGCCCCGGGCGGTGAACCAGCCGTCGGAGTAGCTCGCGAACACCGCGCCGAGCACGGTGCCGTCGATGTCGCCCAGGCCGCGCAGGCGGTCGGCATCGGATTCCTTGCGCGGCTTCTCGAGGTCGCCGCCGATGCCCAGGCCGACGCGCCAGTGCGGGTCGGTGATGATGAACGCGCCGATGCCGGCCGGCACGCCCGCGCCAGGCACGCCGCCGATGAAGTAGCGGCCCCGGTTGGCGGCCAGCACCGGAAAGGCGCGCACCTTGTGCTCGGCGCTGCCGGGGTACTTGGGGATGCTGCCGACGCCGAGGCCGGCGGTGAACTCCCAGCTGTCGTCGGCCGGCGCGGCCGGCTCTTCCGCCAGCGCGAGCGAGGCGCTCAGCAGCGCCAGCGCGCCGGTCAGCAGGGTCGGGATCATCGGATGGAAGAGGCGTTGGCGCAGCGTCATGCAGGTCTTTCGGAAGGCGTTGGAATCGGTGAACATGGAGAGTCTCGCTCGGTTGGGATGACGGCAGTGTCGGAACCCCGCCTGAAGCGAACCTGAACCCTTCATGAAGGTTCGATGAAGGCGCGCGCCGCGACCCCGGCGCGGCTTCACCCAACCTTCAGGTTCGGCGTCTCCAATCGGTGTCCATGAGCCATGCCATGAAGATCCTGCTGATCGAAGACGACCTCGAACTGGGCAACGGCGTGCGCATCGCGCTCGAAGACCAGGGCCTGCAGGTCACCTGGGTGCGCCGGCTGGGCGACGCGCTGCACGCCATCGACACCCAGGCCTGCGACCTGGTGCTGCTCGACCTGGGCCTGCCCGACGGCGACGGCCTGGCGCTGCTGGCGCGCCTGCGCCGCGAGCGCCTGCCGATGCCGGTGCTGATCCTGACGGCGCGCGATGCGCTCGAGGACCGCCTGRCCGGCCTCGACAGCGGCGCCGACGACTACCTGGTGAAACCGTTCGCGCTGGCCGAGCTGCTGTCGCGGGTGCGGGCGCTGGCGCGGCGCAGCTTCGGCCTGGTCAACGACACGATCGAGATCCGCCAGCTCGCGCTGCACGAGGCGACGATGCGTGTGACGGTCGACGAGCGGGCGGTCGAGCTGTCGCGCAGCGAGTTCGAGCTGCTGTGCCTGCTGATGAAGCGCGCCGACCGCGTGCTGACGCGCCGCGTGCTCGAAGAGCAGGTGCTGCCCGGCGGGCTCGACAACGAGAGCAACGTGCTCGACGTGCACATGTCCAACCTGCGCCGCAAGATCGGGCCGGGCTACATCCGCACGGTGCGTGGCGTCGGCTACGTGATCGACCGCGTCGCACCGGCCAGGGGCGGGGCATGACGCCCGCCGCGTTGTGGCGGCGGCTGCGCAGCTCGCTGGTCAGCCGCCTGGTGCTGGCCCAGATGCTGACGGTGCTGCTGCTGTGGTCGGCGGCGGTGGCCTACTTCGTCTGGGACACCGCGCGCTACGACGAGATCTTCGAGCCCGGCCACATGGGCCCGCGCGCCGACATGATCCTCGCGCTGGTCGACAGCCTGGGCGACCGGCCCGAGCAGCTGCAGGAGGTGCTGCGCAAGCTCGACGTGTTCCAGCGCCGCGAGAACCATGAAGAAGACGACCTGGCGCTGCGCATGTCGATGAACGTCTGGCTCGGCGACCGGCTGCTCTATGCCTCGCCCGGCTCGCCCGGCGTGGTGCCGGCGACGCAGCAGCGCCGGCTCGAGAAGCTGGTCATCGACGGCATGCCGTGGCGCACCTACACGCAGCAATCGGCGCGGTCCGCGGCGCGCGTCACGCTGATCCGTTCGGGCCACGCGGTGTCGATCCTGTTCGCGCTGGGCGAACGCGGCATCCTGATCCTGCCGCTGCTGATCAGCCTGCCCTTCCTGGTGCTGCCGGCCTGGTGGTCGGTGCGGCTGGCGTTGCGGCCCTGGCGCCGCTTCTCGCAGGAGATCGGAACGCGCAGCCCCGGCGACCTGGCGCCGCTGCGCTTCGGCAGCGCGTACCGCGAGCTGCGGCCGGTGGCCGATGCGGTGAACACGCTGCTCGCGCGCGTGGCGGCGAGCCTGGCGCGCGAGCGCAGCTTCATCGCCGACGCGGCGCACGAGCTGCGCACGCCGCTGGCCGCGATGCGCATCAACGTCGAGGCGCTGCAGGCGCACCGCAGCGATGCGCGCGATGCCGAGCTGCTCGATGGACTGGTGCGCAGCGGCGAGCGGGCGAGCCGGCTGGTGGCGCAGCTGCTGGGGCTGATGCGCAGCGACAGCGGGCGCACCCAGGCCGCGCGGCTGTCGCTCGACGAGCTGGTGCAGGACCGGTTGGCGGCGCTGTCGGGGCTGGCGACGCAGCGTGGCGTCGAGCTGGAGCTGGCGTGCGCCGAGCGCTGCGAGATCGAGGCCGAGCGCGAGGGGCTGACGTCGCTGGTCGACAACCTGGTCGAGAACGCGATCAAGTACTCGCCGGCCGGGTCGACGGTGTCGGTGCGGGTGGGGGGCGATGCATCGCTGGTGGTCGAGGATGCCGGTCCGGGCATCGCGGCAGACTGGCGCRAGCGCGTGTTCGACCGCTTCTTCCGTGTGCCCGACCAGGCGCAGCCGGGCAGTGGGCTGGGCTTGGCCATCGTCAAGTCGGTGGCCGATCGCCATGGTGCGACGGTCGAGTTGGCAGACGGGATCGAAGGCCCCGAGGGCCGCGGCCTGCGAGTGACCGTGCGCTGGTTGCCCATGCATCTGGCGGAGAGAGCGGGATTCGAACCCGCGGGGGGCTATTAACCCCCACACGCTTTCCAGGCGTGCGACTTAAACCGCTCATCCATCTCTCCGGAGCCGGCGAGTTTAGCCTACCTCCGAGGGGGCTTCGGACCGGTCCCGCGGGAATTTCGCTCAGGGCTGGCCTGGTGCCTTCGCCTTCATCAGCGCCATCGCGGTGCCGATCAGGCCGGCCACCTCGCTCATGTTGCCCGGCACGATCATCGTGTTGTTCTTCTGCGCCAGGTGCGCGTACGCATCGACCGCCTTCTCGGCCACCTTCAGCTGCACGGCCTGCTCGCCGCCCGGCTCGCGGATCGCCTCGGCGATCTTGCGGATGGCGCCGGCCGTGGCGTCGGCCACCGCGGTGATCGCCGACGCCTCGCCCTGCGCCTTGTTGATCTCGGCCTGCCGCGCACCTTCGGAGCGGGCGATCGAGGCCTCGCGCTCGCCGGTGGCGATGTTGATCTGCTCCTGCTTGCGGCCTTCGGAGGCCGCGATCAGCGCGCGCTTCTCGCGCTCAGCGGTGATCTGCGCCTGCATCGAACGCAGGATCTCGGCCGGCGGCGTCAGGTCCTTGATCTCGTAGCGCAGCACCTTCACGCCCCAGTTGCCGGCCGCCTCGTCGAGCGCGCTGACCACCGCGCCGTTGATCGAATCGCGCTCCTCGAAGGTCTTGTCCAGCTCCATCTTGCCGATCACCGAGCGCAGCAGCGTCTGCGCCAGCTGCGTGATCGCGAACACGTAGTTGCTCGAGCCGTAGCTCGCGCGCATCGGGTCGGTGATCTGGAAGTAGATGATCCCGTCGACCTGCAGCTGGGTGTTGTCCTTGGTGATGCAGACCTGGCTCGGCACATCGAGCGGCACCTCTTTCAGCGAATGCTTGTAGGCCACGCGCTCGATGAACGGAATGACGAAACTCAGTCCCGGCACCAGCGTGCGGTCGTACTTGCCCAGCCGCTCGACCACCCAGGCGTTCTGCTGCGGCACGATCTTCAGCGTGCGCACGATGAAGATGCCGACGATCACGACCAGAACCAGCGCGATTTCCATGAGGGGCTTTCGAGGAGTGGGGAAGGGGAGAGAAAAAAAGCGGAACGAGAACGAGGTCAGCGTGGCGCGGAGGGCGCCAGCACCAGCCAGTTGCCCTCCACCGCCTGCACCACGTGTTCGCCGGGCAGTGCCGGCGCATCGGGCGCGAGCCGCGCCGTCCAGGTGGAGCCGCGGTAGGGCACGCGGGCGGTGCGGTCGTCGGCCCAGGCCGCGACGGTCACGCGTTCGCCGATGTCGATGTTGACGTCGCGGTTCTCGCGCACCGGGCCGGCCGGCGGC
>NZ_JBFUGW010000080.1:0-24703 GCF_056402735.1 Rhizobacter sp. P3_C12 | reverse complement strand
GCCCCGGCCCCGGCACCCGCTCCGGCGCCTGCTCCCGCACCGGCACCGGCCCCGGCGCCCGCACCGGTCCCCGGCCGCGGCGCCAACGTGCCCTGGGTCGAGTACCAGGCTGAAGACGGCAGCACCAACGCCCAGATCCTCGGCCCGAGCCGCCAGAAGTGGGACGCCAACCACATCGAGGCCGAGGCCATCGGCCGCAAGGCGGTGCGCCTGAACCAGACCGGCGACTACGTGTCGTTCAAGACCACGAAGGCCGGCAACGGCGTCGTCGTGCGCTACTCGATCCCCGACGCCCCGGGCGGCGGCGGCATCGACAGCACGCTGGGCCTGTACGTGAACGGCGTGCGCGTGAAGACGCTGCCGCTGACCTCGCGCTACAGCTGGTCGTACCAGGGCGGGCTGATCGGCGACCCGATCGTCGACAAGCCGGCCGGCCTGCCGCACACCTTCTTCGACGAGGTGCGCACGCTGCTGCCCGACAGCATCCCGGCCGGTGCGACGGTGATGCTGCGCCGCGACGCGCAGGACACCGCGGCCTTCTACGTGATCGACCTGGTCGACATCGAGCCGGTGCCCGGCGCGCTGACGATGCCGGCGGGCTTCACCTCGGTGACGCAGTTCGGCATCCAGCCGAACGACGGCAAGGACCACGCCGACGATGTGCTGCGCGCGATGCGCTCGACCAGCAAGCTGTGGTTCCCGCCGGGCGACTACCTGCTGCAGAAGATCAGCGGCGGCAACGTCGGGCTCGACAACCCGGGCATCGAGGTGCGCGGCGCGGGCATGTGGTACACGAACCTGAAGGGTCCGAAGTCGCTGTTCTTCTGCTACGGCGCGAGCGCGAAATGCGTGTTCGGCGATTTCTCGATCCTCGGCGAGTCGAAGGCGCGGGCCGAGGAATCCGAAGGCGTGCAGAAGGCCTTCGCCGGCCCGATGGGTGCCAACAGCCTGATCGAGAACGTCTGGATCGAGCACGTGGTCGGTGCGATCTGGGTTGGCAACGATCCCCCGTACCAGACCCAGCCGACGCAGAACCTGACGGTCCGCAACTGCCGCATCCGCAACACCTACGCGGACGGGATCAACTTCGACAATGGCACGTCGAACTCGGTGGTCGAGAACTGCCACCTGCGCAATACCGGCGACGACGCGCTGGTGGTGTGGTCGATCAAGTGGACCGACTGGGTCAAGGAGAAGACCTACCAGCTGGGCGACAACTTCATCAGCCCGGAGGGCAAGAACGCACCCGACCAGGGCCAGGGCGTCAACAACGTGTTCCGCAACAACACGGTGCAGATGCCGTGGCGTGCGAACTGCTTCGCGGCCTACGGCGGCGCGAACAACGTGTTCAAGGACAGCGTCTGCGAAGACGTGCTGACCTACCCGGGCATCCTGATCGACAACGAGTTCAGCCCGTACCCGTTCGGCCCGGCGACCACGACCTTCAGCAACATCTCGCTGATCCGCGCGGGCGGCCCGATGTTCATGGAGAACACCGCGACGCCGTGGCAGCACGGCGCGCTGAAGTTCTACATGCGCGAAGGCGGCATCAACGACATCCTGGTGGAGAACGTCGACATCGTCGACCCGACCTACTCGGGCATCGAGTTCCGCGGCTTCGGCACCGCCTTCGTGCCGCCGGGCGAGAAGTTCCACCCGGACCTGCTGCGCGACGCCGACAACGCGCAGATGCGCAACGTGAAGCTGAAGAACATCCGGATCACCAACCCGGGCAGGTACGGCATCGAGGTCATCGACAACGGTGGCCGCGGGGCGGTGAACTTCGACGGGGTGGTGGTGACGAACCCGGCGCTCGGCGGCTTGAAGCAGGACACCGCGCCGAGCAGCTTCTTCATCCGCGGCACCGGCAACTCGGGCTGGTGAGCGCAGGCTGAAGATCGCGGCCCGCATCGGACGGTACGATGCGGGCCGCGATGCCTTCGACACCACCTTCCGACGCTTCTCCCTTCCCCGGCTTCGGCGAAGCCGCGCGCTGGTGGCTGAAGCTCGGCTTCATCAGCTTCGGCGGGCCGGCCGGCCAGATCGCGGTGATGCACGAGGAGCTGGTCGAGCGGCGGCGCTGGATCTCCGAGGGCCGCTTCCTGCATGCGCTGAACTACTGCATGCTGCTGCCCGGCCCGGAAGCGCAGCAGCTCGCCACCTACATCGGCTGGCTGATGCACGGGCGGCTGGGCGGCATCGTCGCCGGCGCCTTGTTCGTGCTGCCGTCGCTCGCGATCCTGGTCGCGCTGTCGTGGGTGTACCTCGCGTTCGGCAGCCAGCCGGCGGTGGCGGCCGTCTTCCAGGGCATCAAGCCGGCCGTGACGGCGATCGTCGTCGCGGCGGCCTGGCGCATCGGGTCGCGCACGCTGCGCAACCCGGCGCTGTGGGCGATCGCGGTGGCGGCGTTCGTCGCGCTGTTCGCGCTGGGCCTGCCCTTCCCGGTGGTGATCGTCGCGGCCGGCCTGGCCGGTGCGGTCGGCGGGCGCATCGCACCGGCGATGTTCAGCACCAGCGGCGGGCATGCCGCGACGGCGGGCACCCACGCGCCCGCACTGATCGACGACGACACGCCGACGCCGCCGCACGCCCGCTGGCGCGTCGCGTCGTTCGTGCGCGTGCTCGCCGCCTGCCTCGCGCTGTGGTTCGCCGCGATGCTCGGGCTGGTGCTCGCCTTCGGCTGGCAGGGCATGCTGACGCAGATGGGCTGGTTCTTCACGAAGGCCGCGCTGCTGACCTTCGGCGGCGCGTATGCGGTGCTGCCCTACGTGTTCCAGGGCGCGGTCGAGCAGCACCACTGGCTGACGGCGGCGCAGATGATCGACGGCCTGGCGCTCGGCGAGACCACGCCGGGCCCGCTGATCATGGTGGTCGCGTTCATCGGCTTCGTCGGCGGCTGGACGCAGGCGCTGTCCGGCAGCGAATCGGCGTTCCTGGCCGGTGCGGCGGCGGCGGGGGTGGTCACGTTCTTCACGTTCCTGCCGTCGTTCTGCTTCATCCTCCTCGGCGGGCCGTTCATCGAATCGACGCACGGCCGGCCGGCCTTCACCGCGCCGCTGAGCGCGATCACCGCGGCGGTGGTGGGCGTGATCGCCAACCTGGCCGTGTTCTTCGCGGTGCACGTGCTGTGGCCGCAGGGCCTTCACGGCCTGCCGGACTTCACCAGCCTCGCGATCGGTATCGCGGCCGCCATCGCGCTGATCCGCTTCAAGCAGGGTGTCATCCGCGTCGTGCTGTGCGCCGGTGCCGTGGGGTTGCTCTCGGGGTTCGCTGCACGCTGGTGAGCCCTCGCCTAGACTCGGCCCGCRTCACCACTGCCGGGGCTGCGAATGCTGAAGATCTGGGGCAATGCCGATTCGATCAACGTGCAGAAGGTGCTGTGGTGCTGCGAGGAGATCGGCCTGGCGTATGAGCGCATCGACGCCGGGCGGCACTACGGCGTGGTCGACACCGCGGAGTTCCGCCGCCTGAATCCGAACGGGCTGGTGCCGACGATCGACGACGACGGCTTCGTCGTGTGGGAGTCCGGCAGCGTGCTGCGCTACCTCGCGGCGAAGCATGCGAGCGGCAGCCTGTGGCCGGAGGACGCCCGGGCGCGCGCCGAGGTCGACCGCTGGATCGACTGGTCGAACTCGACGCTGTGGCCGGCGATGGTGCCGATCTTCCGCGCCTTCCTTCGCACGCCCGAGCACGAGCGCGACGGCAACCTGGTCGAGGCCGCGCGCCGCGAGACGCTGGACGCGATGCACATCCTCGATGCGCAGCTCGAAGGCCGCGCGTTCGTCGGCGGCGAGCAATTCACGATGGGCGACATCGCGCTCGGCTGCGCGGTGTGGCGCTGGATGACGCTGCCGATCGAGCGCGACGAACTGCCGCAGGTGCAGCGCTGGTTCGATGCGTTGTCGAAGCGCGAGGCGTATCGGAAGGTGGTGATGTTGCCTTTGGTGTGAGCGTCTCGCGGCTCACTCCCGCCAGACCACCATCGTGTGCAGGACCCCCGATTCCGAGCCGACACTGAGCGACCGGTTGCCCATCGGCAGCATCCACTGAGGTTCGTACAAGCTCATCGGCACGCGGGCCGATAGGCGCGGCGCCGCGGCGTCGAGCGTGCCGCCTGCCGGCCTCAGGTCGCCGAACACGTAGAACCCATCGCTGTTTTCCCCCGGCCAGAAAGGCTCGTAGCGTCGCAGCATGAAGCTGAGTCGATCGGATTCCGAGCGGTAGCTCGGGATGCCCTGCGTCAGCTGGAGGATGGGGTCTTCGCGCAAGCTGCCGTTCGCGTCACGCAGCGGCGCGAAGGCCGCATCCAGTGGAACCACGGCCGCACTCTGGTTGCTGCTGCAAGCAAGGACCGTCAACGTGCCGATGAACTGCGGCTCGAAGGAGGCGTCCAGGCAGGGCTTGTCCGTGGGCAACGGCGAGAGCACCTGATCGGCGAGCAGGGCCGGGGCGCCGACGCCGGCCACCACGTAACGTGATGTCATGCGGTCTGCCGATACCGCGAAGGCCCATGACAGCAGCGCGCGATCAGCGGAGGCTTCGAGCCGCGGTGCGTAGACATTCACGGGACTGATCGAGGGATCTGCCGTGTACTCGACGCCCAGCGCCCGACCGGCCGCATCGAAGTACTGCAGCTTGAATTGCGACCGGGGGCCGTCGCCGTCGTCAATCGGCAGGGTCGTCCAGCTCAGCCAGAAGCCGTCAGCCGCTCCTGCCGCCAGATAGGCCCGCCCGCCCACCGGGTACCTCTTGGCGGAGGCTGCAAGCGTCGCAGACGCGCTGGTGAGCTGCTGGCCTGTCTTGTCCAGGCTGAGCATGTACACCCCCTCCGCTGCACTCACGAACACCCTCAGCTCGCTACCGACCCGCACCAGCTGCGGTTCGGAAGGAAAACTGATCTGCGGAAAGTCGGCATACCGGTACACCGCCGTCGCCAGCACCTGCCCTCGCGGATCCAGCTGATGCAGCGCGAACCCCTGCACGAACGGGCCGGGGATCGCCGTCATCACGACGGCATGGGAGTCGAAGGCCACGGCACCGATCGGCGCGRCAATGTCCTGCCCCGCCAGGGAGGAACCGGCGGGCACGGTCTGCTTCGAGGCTTCGGCATACCCCAGCCCGCTGTCGATCACATCGGCCGTGACCAGCACCTCTTCCACCACCTCGTTCGGTTGCGTCACGAGCACCGCAGGCGATTCCCGCCTCACCTTGACGAGGCCCAGGCCCGGCGCATACCAGCGACTGAGGGTGACGGTGCCGCCGCCCGGCGCGAACTGGCTACCGATGTAGGTGACGCGCGTGCGCACGAAGGTGTCCACCCGCACCGCCTTCACGCCGGCTCGATTGGGCAGGTCGAGCACCTCCTCGCCGACGACCGTGGCCCACACTGCGACATCGAGCGTGTCGCGGGAGCCGTTCCTGTCGAAGTCGACGTAGTCGGCCAGGTGCCTGTCGAGCATCACGTAGCGATCGTGGATGCGAACCGGCGAGCGCAGCTCGACCAGGTCGACGTCGAAGGAAGCCGCGGCACCCTCGGCGAGCTGCAGGGTTTCGTGCTGCGTGACGGCGCCCGACGCCGTGCGCAGCGGCGTTCCGGTATCGGGACCTTCGCCCAGCAGGTTGCTCGCGTCTTCGCGAACATCGCCGCCCACCGCCAGCTGCCGCACCGTGTTGGTGTAGAAGCCGAACGGCGCCTTGCTGTGCTGCTGGCCGCGGTAGGTGAAGATGGCTCGATCGCGCAACGGTCGCAGCACCAGGGCATCGGCATGGAGTGTCGCCCCGGCGACCTCTGCCGGCGGCAGCAGCCCACTGCCTTCATTCGAGCCCGACGAGCCTCCACCCCCTCCGCCGCAGGCACTCAACAAGAGTCCCAGAACCACGCCCATGAGCCACGCGCGGCTCGTCTTTGCCATCGTCAGCATTCCACTGCCCTCCACCCATGTTCTTGATTGTCCCGGCGACAGTATCGCGGAAGAACTCGCGCGCAGCGGTAAAGACTCTTCACCCCGGTGCGACAATCTGCCGCTGCCCGCCGCCTTCCCTTCGCTCCCGCCGTGTCCGACAACATCACCCTGCTGCGCCGACAGAACGCCCTGACGCTGTTCCAGCGTTTCGCCGAGGCGCAGATGCGCGACGGCATCGCCCCCAAAGGCATGGAGCAGCTGTTCGCGCAGGCCCTGCAGATCAGCCCCAGCATGTGGAGCCAGATCAAGAGCAGCCGGCCGATCGGCGACAAGCTCGCGCGGCAGATCGAGGCGGCCCGCGAGCAGCCGGCCGGCTGGCTGGATGAGGCGCACGAGCCGCAGGGGCTGACGCCCTCGGAACTGCAGTTCCTGCAACTCGCGCTGACCGCCTGGCGGGCGACGAACGCCGAGGGGCGCCGGCAGCTGCGGCACGCGGTCAAGCAGGTCGCCGACGGCAAGGCCTGATCGCCGCGCCGCGTTCAGCGGTGCGCCCGGCTCTCCATCAGGCGCTTCAGCGCCTGCAGGTCGCTCAGCACATGCGCGCAGTCCTTCTCGAACTGCGTGCTGTCGACCCCGTCGGCCCGAAACACCGTGAACGTCAGCTCGCAGCCGTCCCCATTGGCCACCGCGCGCAGCGGGTTGTGGAACACCGTGCCGTCGGGCAGCGTGACCGCGTGGTCCAGCACGCCGTACGGGTTGTCCGGCGTCATCTCGACCTGCACCCGGCCCATCGGCGATGCGGCCCACCAGCGCCCGCCTTCCTCGGCGATGCCAGCCGCCAGGCCCGAGGCCCATTGGGGCAGCAGCGACGGCTGGCGCGCGAACTCGTAGACGACCTGCCAGGGCACGGCGATCGAGACGGTGACGATGCGGACATCCTGCAGCATGGTGTGTTGCCGGGCAATCAGCGTGCCGGCCCGCGCAGCGGCAGCGCCGCCACCACGATGCCGAGCACCAGCCCGCCCAGCACGTCGACCACCACGTGCTGGCGGATCGCGATCGTCGAGTAGGCGATGCCCACGCACCAGGCCAGGTTCACCCACCGCAGCGCGACCGGCACCTCGAGCTCGCGCAGCTGGCGCGCGAGCAGGTGGCAGGTCAGCACCGCGAACGACACGTGCAGCGACGGGAACGCGTTGCGCGACGCATCGCCCGCGCGCAGGAACTGCAGGCTGCCGTACTGCGACCAGTCGACGCCGAAATCCGGCACCGCGCTCGGGTAGAACAGGTAGAACGCGAAGCCGATCGCGCTCATCAGCGCGGCCCGCAGCGTGTAGCGCAACAGCTCGCCGCCGTCCTTCGAGAACGCCGGCGCGAGCGACACATAGACCCACAGCGACGCGTACACCGGCAGCAGCCCCTCGCGCAGCGTGAACCAGCGGTCCAGCGCCAGCACCGGCATCACCGTGACGGCGGCCTGCGGCGAGCGCGCGGCCCAGAAATACAGCACGAAGAACAGCGAGATGCCGGCGCTGATGCCCACCAGCTTGGCCGGCCACAGCGCGAGCAGGCGCCGCACGGCGGCTCGGGGCCAGGAGGCGGATGGAACGGGGAGCACGGTCGAAGTCACGGAAGCGGATCGCAGGCGGGGCAGACCCGCATCATCGCTCACCCACGTACGCCAGCAGTCCCGACACCAGCGCATCGAAGGCGACGCGGCAGCGCGGGCTGCTGCGCAGGTCTTCATGCATCGTGACCCAGGTCGGCAGCGGCAGCGTGAAGAGCTTCGGCAGCAGCCGCACCAGGCTGCCGTCGCGCTGGGCGAGAGGCACCTGGCACATGCCGATGCCGGCCCCCGCGCGGATCAGCGCCAGCTGCGCCACGTTGCTGTCGCTGCGCAGCGTGAAGACCTCGCGCCGCAGGCCGTGCAGCGCCTTCTCGGCCTGGCGCAGCCACGCGGATGGCTGGTCGTAGCCGATCGTCGCGTGGCCCGCGAGCTCTTCGGGCCGGCGCGGCGTGCCCCGGCGTTCGAGGTAGTCGCGCCGCGCGTACAGGCCCAGCTCGATGTCGCCGACGTGGCGCGCGACCAGCTGCTCCTGCTTCGGCTGCACCATGCGCACCGCGATGTCGGCCTCGCGGCGCAGCAGGTCCTGCAGCTTGTCGGTCAGCACCAACTCGATCTTCAGCTGCGGATGCGCCTCGTGCAGCCCGGCGAGGATCGGCGGCAGCACCTCGATGCCCATCACGTCGCTGCAGCTGATGCGCACCGTGCCCTTGACGACGCCCCCGTCACCCTGGCCGCCGGCCGCGCGCTCCAGCGCCGCCGCGGTGCTCTGCATCGCCTCGGCATACGGGCGCAGCGACTGGGCCGCCTCGGTCGGCAGCAGGCCGGCCTGCGAACGGGTGAACAGCACGATGCCGAGCGCCTGCTCGAGCGCCGCCACGTGCCGGCCGACCGTGGGTTGCGTGATGCCGAGCAGGCGTGCGGCCCCCGACAGCGAGCCCTCGTCGAGCACGCCGAGGAAGCTGCGGTAGAGCTCCCAGCCGATGGTTGAAGTCATACAGAAATGTATAGCGTCACCACGATGTTCGGCAATTCCATTCGAACCCACCACCACCCAGAATCCGCTCCATACCCACCACCCACCTGGAGATCGAGATGAACGACGGCCACATCCACAACGGCAACAAGACGGCCCTGGTGCTGGGCGCCACCGGCGGCATCGGCGGCGAGGTCGCGCGCCAGTTGCGCGACGCGGGTTGGACGGTGCGCGCGCTGCAGCGCAGCGCCACCGAAGCGACGCAACAACGCGATGGCATCACCTGGCTGCGAGGCGATGCGATGCAGCGTGCCGACGTGCTGCGGGCCGCCGAGGGCTGCGCGGTGATCGTGCACGCCGTCAACCCGCCGGGCTACCGCGGCTGGGCCGAGGTGGTGCTGCCGATGGTCGACAACACGATCGCCGCGGCCATCGCGCAGCGCGCCACCATCGTGCTGCCGGGCACGGTCTACAACTTCGGGCCGGACGCTTTTCCGCTGCTGCGCGAGGAGTCGCCGCAGCACCCGCAGACCCGCAAGGGCGCGATCCGCGTGCAGATGGAAAGCCGGCTCGAGGCTGCGAGCCGCCAGGGCGCGCGCGTGCTGATCGTGCGCGCCGGCGACTTCTTCGGGCCGAAGTCGGGCAACAACTGGCTCGCGCAGGGCATGCTGAA
The DNA here is from genome assembly GCF_056402735.1 of Rhizobacter sp. P3_C12. Lineage (NCBI taxonomy): Bacteria > Pseudomonadati > Pseudomonadota > Betaproteobacteria > Burkholderiales > Sphaerotilaceae > Rhizobacter > Rhizobacter sp. P3_C12. Next base: position 15,587 of record NZ_JBFUGW010000080.1, on the reverse strand, counting down.
GCCGGGCAAGCCAATCACGTCGATCGCGAACCCGGCCGATGACGGCGTCGGCCACCAGTGGGGCTACCTGCCCGACGTGGCGCGCACGATGGTCGAGCTGCTGGAGCGGCGTGCGCAGCTCGGCGCGTTCGAGCGCTTCCACATGGCCGGGCACTGGGACGCCACCGGCCGGCAGATCGCCGAGGCAGTGCAGCGCGTGGTCGCACGCCGCACCGGGCACGCACCGCGCATCGTGCGCACGCCGTGGTGGCTGCTGCGCCTGATGGCCCCGTTCGTCGTGACGCTGCGCGAACTGCTGGAGATGCGCTACCTGTGGAAGCAGCCGGTGCGCCTGGCCAACGAGCGGCTGGTCGCGGTGCTCGGGCGCGAGCCGCACACGCCGCTGGACCAGGCGATCGAGGCGGCGCTGGTCGGCATGGGCTGCCTGGACGCCGGCCGTCAACCGGCCGGCGACAGCCCGGCCATGAACTTCAGCACCGCCGCATCGCGGAAGTAGTTGGTGTGGAAGGTCGTCGCCGTCTTGCCGAGCGACAGCACCTGCGGCACGCCCTGCGCCGGCTGGCCGAAGAAGCTCATCGCGTCGGTGTCGACGACGAGGTCGTTCGCGCCGGGGAACACGATGTCGGCGCCGAGGTTCGCCAGCTGCAGGCCGGGATTGCGGAAGCGGGTCCAGAACTTCCAGGCCGGCTCATCGAGGTTGGGCTCGAAGTCGGCCGTCACCGCCGCGAACTTCGGCTGCACCAGCCAGCGGTCGCCGAACAGCGCACGCGTCTCGGCGTTGTCGGTCACGCGCTGCTGGCTCGCGAGGCCCGGCACCAGCGCGACCGCCGCATCGGCCAGCGGCAGGGCCGAGCCGAGCTGCAGCGTCTTGCCCAGCACCTTGGCCAGCCCGGCGGCACCGGCGGCCAGCGGGAACACCGTGCTCGCCGCCTGCCCGGCCAGCGACAGCGCGTTCGCGATGTTGGCCAGCATGTCGAGCGCGGCGCGCAGGCGGTACGGCGACGCGAGGCTGGTGCCGCCGAGCGGCGAGCCGACGAACACCACCTGCCGCACCCGCACCGGCGCGAGCCGCAGCAGCCACGACGCGACCAGCCCGCCGCGGCTGTGGCACACCACGTCGACCGGGCCGGCGATGCCGCGCAGCGCGCGGTGCAGGTCGAGCGCGTTCAGCCACGGCGCGACCGACAGCGTCGCATGGTCGAACGCGAAGATGCGCGCGCCGTACACCTGCTTCCATTGCGCGAGCAGCGCCAGCCCGGCGGGCGTCGCGCCGAGCTGGTCGAACCACATGTCGCTGCTGCTGAAGGTGCCGTGCACCAGCAGCAGCGTCGGCTGCGCGCCGTCGAGCTGCGGTGCCGGCGCCGGCACGAGCGCGCCGTCGACCCACTGGCGCAGGCCTTGATGCGGCGTCAGCCGCGCGTCGAGCGCGACCAGCGACTGCGCGATCCGGTTCGGCCCGATGTCCTCGTACTCGAAGCGCTGCAGCACCTCGCCGAAGCCGAACCAGCCGGCGCGCCGCGAGCGCCCGCGCAGCACCTGGGCGGCCGGCGGCTCGTAGTTCCAGCGCAGCACGCCGTCGTCGTCGCGCAGGCTGACGCTCGCGCGCGGATCGGCCATCGACGGCGTGAAGCCGCGGCGGCGGCGCATCGAGATTGGCAGCGCCTGCTGCGATGACGCCAGCGCGGGCGCCGGCTCGCGCAGGCCGAGGCCCGCATCGGCCGCTTCCCACGGCGCGGCGTTGAACGGCAGCGGCTCGGCGGCCGTGCTCGTGACGAGGCTGGCGTTCATGCGCGCTCCCCCACCGCCAGCGAGGCTGGTGCGACGATCGGCAGCGGCGTGACCTGGTGCTCGCGTGCGATCGCGATGTCAAGGATCGAATCGAAGTCGCGCGGTTCGCTGAGCGCCTGCACGCCGGCCTCGCGCGCCTCGCGGAAGCCGCAGTGCTCGGTCAGGCGCACGCTCTCCAGCGGCGCGAGCTTGCCGTCGCGGATCAGGCCCCACACCTCGCGGTAGCTGGCCCGGCCGGCCCGCCACGGCCGCGTCTGCGCGCCCGGCGAGCCGCTGCGGTGCTCGTCGCCCGGCGGCACCGCATCGCCCGGGTTGATCACCTCGCGGTACGCGAACTGGTAGTCGCGGTGGCGCCAGTAGCCGGGCAGCGCATGGCCGTCGAGCAGGAACACCACCGGGTGGATGTCGACCAGCTCCAGGCAGGCGGCGAACAGCAGCGTCAGGTCGATGCAGGTGCCCATGCGCGCCGCGCGCACCGCGCTCGGCGTGCGCAGCCGCTGCGAATCGAGCGCGCGGTTGTAGGTGGGCGGCGGGTTGATGTAGCCGAGGTCCCATTCGTGCAGCAGCGCCGACCAGATCGCCTCGACCTGCAGGTCGACGTTCTCCAGGCTGGCCGGGTCGGCGGACGAGGCCGACTGGTAGCCCTCGAAGCCGGCGCTCGGGTCGTCGCGGATCACCCGCACGTAGCGCTGCGCGAGCGTGATCGCGCGCTCGACCGCCGGATCGCGCGGCAGCACGAACGACGGCAACCACACGCCGCTGGTGCTGTTGTCCAGCCACTGGTCGACCGGCATCAGCCGCATCGCATAGGTGTCCTTGTGGATGACCTGCCCGCCCACCATCACCTGCACGAACAGGCTGCTGACCACCGCCTCGGAGACCGAGCGCATCAGCCGCGCCGTGAGCGGCATCTTGACGCGCGCGCCGAGGCTGGTGCGCTCCTGCGTCAGCTCGATCTCGGCCTCGTAGCGCGCCCGCTCGATGCCGCAGTTCAGCTCGACCAGCACGTGCGCCCGCGTCGCCGGCTGCGTCACCGCGCCGCGCAGCTCGAAGCGGTGGAACAGCGCGCTGCGCCGCTCGGCCGGATCGCCCTGGTTGTGCAGCTCGGCGTAGTTGAACTCGGTGCGCGGCTCGACGACGGCGCGCAACGGGGCGCGCCGTACCGCCGTGGAGACAGCCGCCGATGCCGCCGCGGCAGGTGCGACGCCGGCCGCGCTGCGCTGCGCCACCAGCGGCGCGCGCGCCCACAGCGCGATGCCGGTGCCGGGCACCAGGTCGACCTGCGCGCGCGTCGCGGCCCAGGCCTGCTCGAAGGCGACCGGCAGGTTCCAGGCCTGCGCCGCGAGCTGCGCATACAGCGTCTCGAAGAAGTACTCGGCCAGCGCATCGTCGAACGCATCCTGGAAACCCATCGCCGCCAGCACGCCGGCCGGCAGCAGCTGCGGTGCGATGCGGGCCGCGGAGTTCCACAGGTTCAGGCCGACGAAGAACGGCCGGTGCCGGCCACCGCCGGTCAGCGCATGGGCCAGCTCGGGCGGCGCCACCATCACCGGCAGGCCGTCGCTGCGGCGCATCAGGACGCCGTCGACGACGCCCTTGTCGTCGCGTTGCCAGTCGGCGGCGCTGCGCTGCTCGTCATGCAGCGTCACCGCCACGTCGGTGCCTGCACCGCTTGCCAGCTTCGCGATGCCTTCATGGTTGTCGAAGCCGCAGACGTGCACGATCTCCGGCCGGAACGCCGCGCACAGCGCCGTCAGCTCGGCGAGCGTCGGGTTCACGGCCACGCGCCAGCGCGGGTCGTCGCCGGCCAGGCCGAAGGCGCGGCGCACGCGTTCGGTCTCGTCGGTCGCGTCATAGGCCTGCGCGAGCGCGCCGGGCAGGCTCTGGACGACCAGCACCCGGCCGTCCATGCGGCGTACCGGCAAGGGCGCCCGGTCGGCGAGGTCCAAGTGGCGCATCACCGTCAGGCCGGATCCGCCCGCTGCAGCGGACCCGCCGGTGCGCCGGTAGCGCCGCGTGGCGCGCGACAGCACGAACTCCCACGGGAAGATGCGGCCTTCCCAGCCGATGCTCTCGGCCTCGAACGGCATCGTCACGACGACGCGGCCGGCCTGCGCGATCTCGCGCAGCGCCTCGTCCGTCAAGCCGAAGGCCTTCAGCGTCGCGGTGGCGTCGACCTGGTGGCGGTCGGCCACGTCGGGCATGTCGCGCCAGCGCTCCCGGCTGCGCAGCACGTAGCTCCAGCGCAGCGCCTCGTTGGCCAGCGAACGGGGCCGCGCCACGCCGGCCGGCACCGCGCCGGGCCCGCCGAGCAGATAGCGCTTCGTGGCGGTGACGATCTGGATGCGGGGCAGGAAGCCGTCGGCTTCGTTACGCGGGGGCATGGGGTTCTCCGGTTCGTCGGTGCTCGGGGGCAGGCCGCGCGCAGTCTATCGGGATGCGGCGGCGCCGCGCTGGTAATATACGAACCATATATGATCCATACATCGCCGGCTTTCTCGGCACCCATTCACTCAGTACCAATTCATGGCGAACCAATGGGCATCGTGAAGATTTCAGACCAGATGCATGACAACCTGCGCAGCGCGAGCGATGCGCTGAGCCGCTCGATCAACGCGCAGGCCGAGCACTGGATGCGGGTGGGCATGCTGGCCGAGCTGCACCCCGCGCTGAGCTATGGCGACATCTGCCAGATGATGCTGCGCGCCGCGCAGTCGAAGGAGCCGGGGCTGACGTTCGTGAAGCCGGAAGCGCCGCGCGCGGCCTCGCTGCGCGCCCCGCGGAGGGCGGCCCGGTGAACCGCCAGGGGAATGGCCAGAGCAGCCGCCCGGCGCGCCACGTCAAGTTCCACCCGCCCGCCGACCTCGCGATGGCGCGTGCCGCCGGCGCGCTGGCCGCCGAGGTGCTGCAGATGATTGCGCCGCACGTGAAGGCCGGCATCAGCACCGGCGAGCTCGACCGGCTGTGCCACGAGCACATCGTGCAGGTGCAGAAAGCGGTGCCGGCCAATGTCGGCTACCACGGCTACACGAAGACGATCTGCGCTTCGGTCAACGAGGTGGTGTGCCACGGCATCCCGTCCGAAGGCGAGGTGCTGCGCGATGGCGACATCGTCAACATCGACGTCGCGGTGATCCGTGAAGGCTGGTACGGCGACACCAGCCGCACCTTCCTGGTCGGCGAGGTGTCGCCGCTCGCGCGCCGGCTGGTCGACACCACCTACGAGGCGATGCGCGCGGGCATCCGCACGGTGCGGCCGGGCGCGACGCTCGGCGATGTCGGCCACGCGATCCAGTCGGTGGCGCAGCGCGAGGGCTTCAGCGTCGTGCGCGAGTACTGCGGCCACGGCATCGGCCGCATCTACCACGACGAGCCGACGGTCGCGCACTACGGCCAGCCCGGCCAGGGGCTGCGGCTCGCGCCGGGCATGGTGTTCACGATCGAGCCGATGCTCAACGCCGGCAAGGCCGGCACGCGCACGCTGCCCGACGGCTGGACGGTGGTCACGCGCGACCGTTCGCTGTCGGCGCAGTGGGAGCACATGGTCGCGGTGACCGACAGCGGCGTCGAGGTGCTGACGCCGTGGCCGGAAGGCACCGGCCCCTACCCCGCGGTTCCGTAGGGCCGAGCGCCGGGCCGCCCCAAGCCGGCCCGCATCCCCCCGGGGGATCGACCGGCGTACCCGCCGGGCGAGGGGTCGTCATGACCTTCAAGGCACCAGCGAATGCACCCACGCCGACACCGCGTTGCCGCGGATCATCAGCCGGTTGCGCGCGAGGCATTCGAACTGCGCGCCGAGCTTGCGGGCGACCGCAAGGCTCGGCTCGTTGCCTTCGGCGACGACGATCTCGATGCGCTGGAAACCCAGTGCGCTGAAACCATAGCTGGCCAGCGAACGCGCGGCGCGGGTCGCGATGCCTTGCCCCTGGGCCGACTGGCGGACCCAGTAGCCAAGGTTGCAGACGCGGTGGATCGTGTTGAACTGGTTGAGCCCGGCGCCGCCGACCAGCCGGCCGCTGCGCTCGTCGAAGAGCCCGAATTCGCAGGCCTGGCCTTGTGCCAGGCTGTCGGCGCAGTCATCGACCCAGTCGATCGCGTCGCGCACGCCGTAGCCGGGGTGGCACCAATCCATCCAGCGGCCGATCGTGCCGATCGATTCGCGGACGGCTTCGGCCATGGCGCGGGCGTCGTCGCGCGTCCAGGGGCGCAGCACCATGCCATCGAAGCGCAGCGGCTCCATCGGATCGCGCGTGTCGATGCGGCGCGAAGCAGTGTCGCCCATCTCGAGCTGCCAGGGCGCAGCGGCCAGTGGCGCGGCCTCGGTGGGGGGCAGGGTGTCGTCGACGACGCGTCCACTCTGACTGAAATCACCGAAGTCATCGAGGTACGAAGCAGCGGCATCGTCGCGGGGGCGCGCGTCACGGGAGAGGACATCACGAAAGGCCATTGTTCGCATCATCGGTGGGCGCGACGCGCCGGTCGTCTTCGATCACGGTGTCCGCCCAGGCGCTGCCCGACGGGAACCCCGTGTCCTGGATCGTCGAGGGCGCAGCGGCATCGGCGTCGTGCCGCAGCGGCGCACCGCCGATGCGGGACCACAGTCGCTGGAACATCGGCGCCGCATCCTCGGCACCAGGTTTTCTGGAAGACATCGATTCCATCCCTGGAGGAACGCCGACCACCGGCGCGATGTCGGATGAATGGCAAGAAGCGGTCCATGGCGGGCCAACCGCGACGGCCGCGATTTGTCAGTCCCCGCTTGCGGCCGGGCCGCGCCGGTGCTGCGTTTGCCGCGACCATCGACACGCTGCGCCCCCGCCCTTCAAAAAGCGTCAGGTGCCGATTGCGTCGGCCGGCGGACACTTCTTGTTCCAGGGTGCCGCGGATGGTCACTGCGTCACCCGCGGCCCGTGGTCCAGCACCGCGCGCACCTTGCTCGCCAACGCCTGCGCGGTGTAGGGCTTGGGCAACAGCTCGACGCCCGGGTCCAGCCGCCCGCCGTGCACGATGGCGTTCTGCGCATAGCCGGACGTGAACAGCACCGCGATGCCGGGCAACCGTTCGCGCGCCTTGTCGGCGAGCTCCGGGCTCTTCAGGCGGCCGGGCATCACGACATCGGTGAACAGCAGGTCGATCGCCGCGTGGTGCGCCACCGCGTCGTCGATCACGACCAGCGCCTGGTCGGCATCGCCCGCCTTCAGCACCCGGTAGCCGAGCTCCTGCAGCATCTCGACGGTGGCACCGCGCACCGCGGCATCGTCCTCGACCACCAGCACGGTCTCGTCGCCGCCGGCCTCGGCGCCGCCGCCCGGCGTCGCGTCGACCGCGTCGGCGCCTTCGTGCGCACGCGGCAGGTAGAGCTTGACGGTGGTGCCCTGCCCGGGCTCGCTGTAGATCTTCACGTGGCCACCCGACTGCCGCACGAAGCCGTAGACCATCGACAGCCCGAGCCCGGTGCCGCTGCCGGTCGGCTTGGTGGAGAAGAACGGCTGGAACACCTGGGCCAGCACCTGCGGCGTCATGCCGCAGCCGGTGTCGCTGACGGCCAGCATCACGTACTGGCCCGGCTTCATGTCGACCTGGCCGCGCACGTAATCGTCGTCCAGGAAGGCATTGCCGACCTCGATCGTCAGCCGGCCGTTGCCGTCCATCGCGTCGCGCGCGTTGATCGCCAGGTTCAGCAGCGCGTTCTCGATCTGCGTCGGGTCGACGAAGGTGTTCCACAGCCCGGCGGAGACGATGGCCTCGACCTCGACGCCCTCGCCGATCGAGCGGCGCACCAGGTCCTCGATGCCATGGAGGAAGCGGCCCACGTTGACCACCCGCGGCGCGAGCGCCTGGCGGCGGCCGAAGGCCAGCAGCTGGCTCGCGAGCTTGGCGCCGCGGCGCACCGCATCGGTGGCGCTGGCCAGGCGCTGCATGACCTTCTCGTCGGCGTGCGTGAGGCGCGACACCAGGTGCAGGTTGGCCGAGATCACCTGCAGCAGGTTGTTGAAGTCGTGTGCGACGCCGCCGGTCAGCTGGCCGACGGCCTCCATCTTCTGTGCCTGGCGCAGGCGCTCCTCGGCCTGGTGGCGCTCGGTGACGTCGACCGCCTCGGGCACGATCGCGACCACCGCGCCGTCGCGGTCGTGCACCGGGCGCATCGCGAAGTCGAACTGCCGCCAGCCGGCCGGCAACAGCAGCCGGATCTCCTGGCGCAGGCTGTGGCCCTGGGCGGCCGCCTGCACCGCCTGGCGCACCGTCTGCGGCATGCCCGGCGTGCGGGCGAACCACGGCGTGTCCCAGAACGGGCGGCCGATCACCGTGTCGAGCGTCGACTCGATGCCGCGCAGCGAGGATTCGTTGGCGTCGAGCACGCTGCCGTCGAGCGCCAGCAGGCCCTGGTACTGGAAGCTGGTCGCGAAGATCGTGCGCATGCGCGCCTCGCTGGCCTGCAGCGCGGCGGTGCGCGCGGCGACCAGGGCCTCGAGCTGCGATTGCAGTTCGGTGTGCCGCACCTGCGCATCGGCCAGCAGCTGCGCGGTGCGTTGCCGCTCGCCCACTTCATGGCGATGCAGCCGCCGCGAGCAGTGCAGCGACCAGCCCAGCCACACCGCCACCGGCAGCAGCGCGCCCAGCAGCAGGACCAGCATCAGCGGCGGCGTGGCCATCGTCATCGCAGCCGGGTTCTCGACAGCCGCTTCGCATTCGCCACCGCGGTGCGGTGCACCGGCGCAAGGCCCTGGCCGAGCACGCCGAGCGCGGCCGACTGCAGGTGCGTGCCGATCGCCTGCGCCGACGGCGGCCCCCACGGCGACAGGCAGGCGCGCCACCAGAACACCGCGAAGGCCTGCTGCGCGCGCCACAGCTGCAGCCCCATCGCCATCCACGACTGCTGGAAGGCAGCGGTCTTCTCGGCACTCATCAGCTTGAACTCGCGCTGGTCGCGTGCCGACGGTTGGCCACCGGCCAGCGCCATGCGGGCGATGCGGTGCGCCATCACCGGCGGCACCGCGAAGGCGAGTTCGGCACTGCGTTTCGCGAGCGTGCTGCGTTGGCGTTTCGACATGGCGTGCTCCTGGGTTGAAGCCACTGTAAGGGCCGGCCGGCGGCTGTGGTGGCGTCGGGCTGCCGGTCGCGCTCTATTCCTACAGCGCGTGCCATCGCAGTCCGACGCACCGCGCCCCGACGCACGGCGACGATGGATCCATCCCTTCAGGAGACCACGGTCATGGCCTATCACAACGTCGAAGGCGTCGGCATCCCCGCAGGCCCGCGCGCCGCACCCGCCCTCGCACCGCGAACCGACGCGGCGCCGCGCAGCGCGGTGTCGTGGGGCGCGGTGCTCGCCGGTGCGGCCGCAGCGGCCGCGCTGTCGCTGATCCTGCTGGTGCTCGGCGTCGGGCTGGGCCTGTCGTCGATCTCGCCGTGGGCGCGCGACGGCGCCAGCGCCGCGGCCGTCGGTGTCGGCACCATCCTCTGGGTCACGCTGACGCAGCTCGCCGCGTCGGGCATGGGCGGCTACCTGGCCGGGCGGCTGCGCACGCGCTGGGCCGATGCGGCCGGCGACGAGATCTACTTCCGCGACACGGCCCATGGCTTCCTCGCGTGGGCGGTCGCATCGCTCGCCACCGCGGCGCTGCTGGGCAGCGCGATCGGGGGCATCGTCGGCACGAGCGCCCGTGTCGGCGGTGCGGCCGGCGCGGCTGCCGTGGGGGCCACGGCGGCCGCGACCGGTGCGTCGGAGCTGATGGGCTACCACGCCGACGCGCTGTTCCGCCGCGACGCCACGGCGACGGGCAGCCCGGCCGCGCCGGCCGACGCAGCGCCGCTCGCCGAGGTGACGCGCATCTTCGCCACCGCCGGCCGCGCCGCGACGCTGCCGGTGGAGGACACGCGCTACCTGGGGCAACTGGTCGCGCAGCGCACCGGGCTGTCGCAGGCGGACGCCGAGAAGCGCGTCACCGACACCTGGGCCCGGCTGCAGACCGCGCTGAACGACGCCCAGGCACGTGCACGCGATGCGGCCGACACGGCGCGCAAGGCCTCGGCCTACGCATCGCTGTGGCTGTTCATCTCGCTGCTGGCGGGCGCTTTCGTTGCCAGCCTGTGCGCGACCTGGGGCGGCAGCCGGCGCGACCTCTGAGACCTTTCATTCCGATCCCACCACCGGAGACACCTGATGCGATCCCTGCTGCTGTTCTTCCTCGGCGTGCCGATCCCGATCATCATCCTGATCGCGCTGTTCTTTCACTGATGGCGTTCCCTTGAGATGACCCGGGTCCGCACCGGCCAGGCCGACACGCCGCTGACGCGCGACGAGTTCGGGCGGCGCTTCCGGCAGCGCTGGGTGGACCCGGCGTACGACGGCGAGCGCGACGCGATCGCGCGGCTCGAGGCGATCGCCTGGCTCGCCGTCGATGAAGGCCGCAAGGCGCCGATCACCCGCCCGGCCGGCCCGGGCTTCGCGGACCCGGGCTACGAGACCTCGGTCGAGTGGCTCGACACGCACCAGCGCCTGAAGGCCGCGCAGGCGAACTGGGCGAAGCCCGGCACGCGCTCGCGGGTGCTGGTCATCTGCGCCAGCGCCCGCAACGACGGCACCTGCCCCGGCGAGATGTCGAAGACCTGGCGGCTGAGCGGCCTGGTGCGCGAGGAGGTCGAACGCGCCGGCGTCGATGCCGACCTGCTCGACCTGAGCCTCGTGACCTCGGAGTACGGGCGCCACATCCACCCGTGCAAGGGCTGCGTCGGCACCGCGATGCCGCTGTGCCACTGGCCGTGCAGCTGCTATCCCAATCACGCGCTGGACCAGGCCTCCGACTGGATGGCCGAGATCTACGAGCGCTGGGTCAGCGCGCACGGCATCGTGATCGTCGCACCGACCTACTGGTACCAGTCCCCGAGCCCGCTGAAGCTGATGATCGACCGGCTGGTCTGCGCCGACGGCGGCAACCCGGACCCGAGCAGCACGCACGGCAAGAAGGTGGCCGAAGCGAAGGCGCTGGAGGAACGCGGCTGGGACTACCCGAAACACCTGGCCGGCCGCGTGTACGGCCTGGTCGTGCACGGCGACGTGGCCGGCATCGAGCAGCAGCGGCATGCGCTCGCCGATTGGCTGGACTGGATGGGGCTCGTCGATGCCGGCGACGGTGCGCGGCTCGCCCGCTACGTCGGCTACTACGGCCCGTACTTCAACAGCCACGAGGCGCTGGATGCCGACACCGCGTTCCAGCAGGAGACCCGCCAGGTCGCGCAGGCCGTGCTGGCGGCCGTCGCGCAGCTGCGAACCGGCACGCTCTCGCGGCCGGATGCGGCGCTGGAGCCGCCCCGGCCGAAGTAGCCAGCACTCAGACCCTCGGCGGATCGCCTTCGCGTTGCGGGTGGCGGTGCTTCGCGACCGCCGCGATGAAGGCCTGGGCCGTCTTGTCGTCACCGCTGCCGAACAGCACGCCGGGGTCCGGCGAGCCATCGCCCAGCGTGGTCGGCACCTGCGCCTTCTCGATCAACGCGCGGCCGGCACCGAGCGCCAGCAGCGTCTTGCCGTGCCGCCACGTCAGCGTCGCGTACTCGAGCGCCTGCCCGAGCCCGAGCAGCACGTCGACACCCTTCGGGCCATCGGGCAGCACCACCGCGTCGAACAGCACCGGCGGCGAGTTCTCGAGCGAGCCGGTGGCCTCCAGCGGCTCGCCGTCGGCCGTGGTGACCGCGCCGATGCGCGGCGCGATCACGGTCGGCACCGCGCCGGCCTTGCGCAGCGCCGCCATCAGCTTCGCGATCGGCTTGCCGGCCACGCCATGCGCGGCGAGCAGCGCGATGCGGCGCGTGCGCACGCCGCCCTCGCCCGGCCGCGCCGTCAGCGACAGCGGCGGCGACACCGTCACCTCCGGCCGCGCCGGCTTCGGCAGCGCGCGCGGCAACGGCGGCGGCAGCGCCATGCCGAGCCCGTCGGCGACGGCCTTGGCCAGCGGCTTCGAGACGTTGACCAGCGAGGCCACCATGCGCTCGCGCACGGCCGGCACCGTCACCTTGCTCAGCTCGAAGCGGAAGCCGCCGATGATGTGCGCCTGCTCCACCGGCGTCTGGCTCTCGTAGAACAACGTGGCCTGCGTGTAGTGGTCGGCGAATTTCTCCGGCTTGCCGCGCAGCTTCTCGCCGTCGATCGGCTGCGGGAACGACACGAAGCCCTTCGCGCCGGCCTGGAACGGGCAGCCGCCGCCGAGCGAGTTCGGCTCGTAGGCGACGCGCCCGCGGTTCAGCGCCTGCCGGTGCATGCCGTCGCGCTGGTTGTTGTGCACCGGCGCGAGCGGCGCGTTGATCGGGATCTCATGGAAGTTCGGCCCGCCGAGCCGCGAGATCTGCGTGTCGACGTACGAGTGGATGCGCCCGGCGAGCAGCGGGTCGTTGCTGAAGTCGATGCCCGGCACCACGTGCGCGACGCAGAACGCCACCTGCTCGGTCTCGGCGAAGAAGTTGTCCGGGTTGCGGTTCAGCACCAGGCGGCCCACCGGCTGCAGCGGCACCAGCTCCTCGGGGATGATCTTGGTGGCGTCGAGCACGTCGAAGCTGAACTGCTCCGCCTGCGCCTCGCTGAACACCTGCAGGCCGAGCTCCCACTCGGGGTACTCGCCCGACTCGATCGCCTCCCACAGGTCGCGCCGGTGGTAGTCGGCATCGGCGCCGGCCAGCTTCACCGCCTCGTCCCACACCAGCGAGTGCGTGCCGAGCAGCGGCTTCCAGTGGAACTTGACGAAGCTGCTCTCGCCGCGCGCATTGACGAAGCGGTACGTGTGCACGCCGAAGCCCTGCATCATCCGGTAGCTGCGCGGGATTGCGCGGTCGGACATCGCCCACATCAGCATGTGGGTCGACTCCGGCATCAGCGACGCGAAATCCCAGAAGGTGTCGTGCGCCGACGCCGCCTGCGGCATGCCGTGGTGCGGCTCGGGCTTCACCGCGTGGATCAGGTCGGGAAACTTCATCGCGTCCTGGATGAAGAACACCGGGATGTTGTTGCCGACCAGGTCCCAGTTGCCCTCGTCGGTGTAGAACTTGATCGCGAAGCCGCGCACGTCGCGCGCGGTGTCGACCGAGCCGCGCTCGCCGGCCACGGTGGAGAAGCGCACGAACACCGGCGTGCGCTTGCCGGCCGCGGCGAACGGCGCGGCGCGCGTCAGCTTCGTCAGCGGCTTGTAGCACTCGAAGTAGCCGTGCGCCGCCGAGCCGCGCGCATGCACGATGCGCTCCGGGATGCGCTCATGGTCGAAGTGGGTGATCTTCTCGCGCAGGATGAAATCTTCGAGCAGCGTCGGCCCGCGCAGCCCGGCCTTCAGCGAGTTCTGGTTGTCGCCGACCGCGACGCCCTGGTTGGTGGTCAGCACCTCGCCGCCGGCATCGGCGCGCACGCGCTGCAGCGAGCCGAAGCCTTCGTGCGAGGGCGCATCGTCGCCGCCCTGGCCGGTCTTGCCCGTGTCGTTCGCCTCGCTCAGCGTGCCGGCGCCGGTCGACACCGAGGTCAGCGGGCTGCGTTGCCCGATCGGGGGTGCGAGCGCGTTGTCGCGCCCGATCTCGTTCGGCTTGTTGGCATTGAACGGAATCGCCGCCGCGAGCGCCTGCACCTCGACGGCCTGGCGCTCCTGGCCGGCCGGGCTCGGCGGGATCGGGCGGCGCTTGCCGGCAGAGGTCTTCGAGGGAGTCTTGGGCATCGGATGTCCTTCAGGGCGTCTTGCGCGGCTTGGTCGACTGCAGGTCGGGCGGCGCCGGCTTGTGCAGGCTCGCCTTGCCGGCTTCGGCCGACGGCAGCTCGGCGGGCGTCGCGCCATCCGGGTTGGTGCCGGCCTTGGGGCCGTGCTTGGTGTCGGGGCTGCCGGCATCGTGGATGCTGCGCGGCTTGCTGGACGGACTGGAAGGCTTGCTCATCACGGTCTCCTGGAGTGCGGGAGCGCTCAGCGCCGCGGGCGGCTGAGGACCCAGAGGGCGGTGCCGAGCACCGCGGCGATGCCGACGCCGGCGGCCACCGTCCGGGCGGCTGGGCGGTGGCGCCCGAGGAAGACCTTGGCGCCCGCGAGCACCAGGCCGAAGCGGCCGGCTTTGCCGGGTTTCCGCAGCCAGCCCGCGGCGGCGCGGCCGGCCTGCGACAGCAGCCCGTCGTGCGCCGGCTGGCCGGTCAGGCGCGCGGTGCTGGCCTGGTCATCGATGCGTTGCGTGGTCATGGTCGCCCTTTCGTGGAATGCCTCGATCGGAGGAACGGGGCAAACGGCATACCTGTGCGCGATGCGCAAGATCGCACCTGCAGTTGCGTGCTTCTCCTACAGCGAACGCGATTCGAGTGCGTAGATTGGGTTGGCCACTTCAAGGAGTTCCCCATGCCGACATCCCACACTGCCACCCGCTCGCACACCGCGACCGCCACGCGCACCCGCAAGGCGCCGCCGGCCGATGCGATCAAGCTGCTGCGCGCCGACCACGCCGAGGTGAAGAAGCTGTTCGCCGAGTACGAGAAGCTCGCGAAGGCCGAGGCCGATGCCAGCGAGCGCGAGGCGCTGGCGCTCGACATCTGCAACAAGCTGACGGTGCATGCGCAGATCGAGGAAGAGATCTTCTACCCGGCCTGCCGCGACGCGCTGCAGGACAACGACGACCTGCTCGACGAGGCCACCGTCGAACACGCCAGCGCGAAGGACCTGATCGCGCAGCTGCAATCGAGCTCGCCCGACGACGACATGTACGACGCCAAGGTCAAGGTGCTCGGCGAGTACATCGACCACCACGTGAAGGAAGAGCAGAACGAGTTGTTCCCGAAGGTGCGTCCGAAGATCGACCGCCGCGAACTGGGCGAGCAGATGCAGGCGCGCAAGGAACAGCTGCTCGCGCGGCTCGACGCCGCGCACTGACGCCTCCCCGCCGCGATGGACCTGTCGATCTTCGCGTTCAACGTCCCGCCGCTCGAGCTCGTGCTGCGCGGGACGCTGATCTACTGGTTCCTGTTCCTGATGTTCCGCTTCGTGCTGCGGCGCGACGTCGGCTCGGTCGGCATCGCCGACGTGCTGCTGGTCGTGCTGATCGCCGACGCGTCGCAGAACGCGATGGCCGGCGGCTACGAGACGGTGTCCGAAGGCTGCGTGCTGGTGCTGACGCTGATGGGCTGGAACTGGCTGCTCGACTGGGCCTCGTTCCGCTTCGATGCCGTGCGCCGCCTCGCCGAGCCGCCGCCGCTGCTGCTGGTGCGCAACGGCCGGGTGCTGCACCGCAACTTGCGGCAAGAATTCCTGACGCTGGACGACCTGCAGTCGCAATTGCGGCAGAACGGCGTCGGCAACCTGGCCGACGTGCGCCGCGCGTTCATGGAATCGGACGGGCGGTTTTCGGTGATCACGCGGGAGGGGCAGCGCTCGCAGGCCCCACCCGCCGATTCACCCGCTGCCGACGCCTGATCAGCCGGCCGTCGCGCGCTCCGACGCGCGCTGCAGCACCGCCTCCAGCTCGTCCAGGTCGACCGGCTTCACGAAGTGCGCATCGAAGCCGGCCTCGCGCGAGCGCTGCCGGTCTTCGGCCTGCCCCCAGCCGCTCAGCGCGACCAGGTGGATCGCGCGGCCCCAGTCCTCGCCGCGGATGCGCTGGGCCACCTCGTGGCCGCTCAAGCCCGGCAGGCCGATGTCGAGCACGATGGCCTGGGGCCGGAACTCGCCGGCCACCGCCAGTGCCGCCGGGCCGTCGTGCGCGATGCGCACCCGGTGCCCGCTCATCTCCAGCACCTCGGCCAGGCTGACGGCGCTGTCGACGTTGTCGTCGACGACCAGCACCCGCAGCACGCCGGG
>NZ_JBFUGW010000079.1:0-24963 GCF_056402735.1 Rhizobacter sp. P3_C12 | reverse complement strand
GACTTGAAGACGGCGAGGGCTTTCAGGCGATCCATGGAGACTGCTTTCGCGCACAGTGAGAATCGTCGTGTGCCATCGCGGTGAAGGAAGCTGACACCAGAGCGACCAGCATGACGACGGCATAGAGCATCCGGGCCCGCGCGCGGTGTCGGCCCTCCATGGCGTGAAAACGTGATCGTTCAGTAGCGGGTCGCATGGCGCCCACCTGCGTGACGTGGCAGAAGCCCGCCCGGATGAAGGCGCTGGAGACCGGCGGCGGTTGGTCCGCAGGCGCCGCCTGCGCAGTGGGGGTTGCAACGTGGAGGGCCAGCGGTCCGGCCACCGGACGAGTGTGTCGATTCAGAAGACAGGACTGCAGCGGCATGGCGAACCTCGTGAGCGATGTCATGAGGGTGCATTGGCTCGGGCTGCCGGTCATCTACCTTCCAGCCAGTATCGGAGACCTCCAGGAGATGGGGTCGGACCGGTCTCCGACTCGTCATTGCTGAGTCTGGTGTCGCAGTTGAATCACCGCGGCGTGGCCCTGAATGTGTACCTGAAGTTCGTCCACGACCGATACGCCCTCCGCATCACGGTAGAAAATGGAACCGTCGTGGGTTGGGAGCAAAAGTAGCTGGGCACGGCGAACTCAGGCGTGAGTCACAACCTTCATTTCCGGGTTCAACCCTGGCGCAGGCGCAGGGGCTACCGAGCCGCACTGCATCAAGCGGCACTCGCACAAACTGCTTTCACCGAAAGAGCGACGATCGCAGCAGAGAGGTCCGCGGTTGCTGCTGAAAGAGGGTTGCCAATCGCAGTCGCACTGCTCAGTACACCCTCTGGGCAGCAATCGTTGCGGCCGTGGCAATCGGCGTCGGCGCCGTGTTGACGATCCTCGTCAGGTAGCTCAGAGAGGCAGGACACTCATCCGAGTGGACTAGCCCTTCGCGTAGACCTGCGCTTCTGCATGGGCCCGCGCCAGAAAATTCCATCGATCCTGCAGATCGGACACCAGCCTGGAGAGAGCATATTGCAGCGTGGCTCTGGCCTGCTCTTCACGAGCGCCGTCGAGAAAAATCCTTTCTTCGTTGCTCTCCTCTACGGGTGTGCCCAACGCTGTCAGGCGATCTCTATCGATGCGCTTCCATGTTGCGATCAGCATGTGCTTGAACATGCGGCTGCGCGACATGCCGAGCAAATCGTCCCAGGTGTCCCTTCCTAGAACGTTTGGCATGTACTGCAGCTCAGGCGTAACGAGGTACTTCTCCGCTGTGTGAAAGAAGTCGGCATACGGTTGGCCGGCTGCGCTTCCACCAAAAACCCGGATCTTCGCCGCGAGATCTCTCCGGACTGGCTCAAGCGCTCGCTGATCCTGACTGAACGAATAGATCAACGATGGGAACGGCTCGTTCGCATCAAGGCGTTCATGGCAGATCTCGAACATCCGCACGTAGTCTGTGTGGACGGCCAACAGCGTCGTGTACACCGGCTCGATGAAGACTTCGTACTGCTCCTTCCTGCGCTTCTCGCGAACATCAAGCAACTGACCGACCTTCTCCGCTGCCTTAACCAAGGTGTCCAGCATGTTGTCGCCTTTCGTGTCTGCTCAGCCAATGTATGGATACGGGAGACGCGAGTCCAGCGTCGGGGCAAGCGGGATGCACAGCGGAGCTTCCGACGCCAAGCGGACAATCAAGGCACCTTCTTGCTTGGCCCAAGGCGCATTGACGATGCGTCCCTTCTGCAACGAAGCTCGACCGATCTCATGGCTACCTCCTGCACGCCGCAGCGTCCGCGTCAGGGCAGCAAGCGGACGGTCAGCAGTTCCAAGCGACAGACTGCAATCGCTGCAAAGCAGCCATGCAGCCTCGAAATTGACGCGGTGTAGTGCAGACCGTGATCTGGGTGCCCAACCCACGCAGAGAGCCGGCGCTGGTGTCCTGATCGTGGGCCGATTTCGTTCCTCTATGGTGGCCGGAGCGCGCGAGATATCCCCTCGTTATGGATCTCGCTGGAAACGCAATTTGCCAATGGCCGGGCGGGTCCTTGGCATGCGGGCCTGGCCGTTCCAGGCCTCTCGGGAGGTGTTGCGCCCCTGCCGGGCGCCGAATTCCGTTGATCGCGGCGCAAGCCTCACAGAGGAGAGAGCATGACCCCAACCGTTGGCCACCAATTGATCGGCGGAGAACCCGCTGGGCATCGAGCGACTGGCGAACGGCGAGAAGACGCGCGACCGCGTGGCCTGGATCGCACCCGGACCTCGAGGCCGCGCCCTACACGCTGTCTGCAGCCTGGCCTGCGAGGGTGCGGATGACGTACATGAAGGCCTGCACTGAGGTGCTGGGCTGCTCACCTTGCAGTGTGATCATCCCGAAGTCGGGCATGCGGTCTGGAAGCTCTGAGGCGATGCGCGTAAGAAGCCCACGCCGCACGTACTTGTCGACAAGCGCTGCGGGCTGCAGCGACAGCATGTTCGTGCTCTGCAGGAGCTCCAGCGCGAACAGGAATGACGGGGTCTCCACGATCCCGGAGGTGAGCGACAGGCCGGTGCTGCTGAAGATGTCATCCGACACCTTGCGCAGCGCCGTAGACATCGGATAGAGGATCCAGGGCCAGTGCGACAGTTCCACCCACCCAGGTGCGTGGTTTCCGCGCAGCGGGTGGTGCACACCCGCCGTGATCTGCAGGCCCTCGTCGGAGAGCTTCTCGTACTGGAACTGGGCGCGCTGCGACTCGTCGGTGAAGCGGCCGATCATGATGTCGATCTTGCGTTCGGCGAGCCAGGTGATCAACTGGTCGCTGCTCTGCTCGAGCACCTTCACGACGAGCAGCGGCCTCAGGCGCTGAAGCTCGGCAACCGCGGCAATCAGCAGGTGTGCGGCCGAACCCGAGATGGCGCCGATCGACAAGTGGCCATGGCCACCCTGCTTGAGCGTGCTGAACTCGTCGACGAACTTGCGATGGCCGTCCAGGGCCGCGTGCGCATAGCGCAAGGTGAAGAGGCCCAGCTCATTCGGCCGCATGCCGCGCGGCAGGCGATCGAACAGGCGCGACTCCAGCATCTCCTCGATGTCCACCAACACCTTGGTCGCGGCCGGCTGGGTGATGTGCATCTGCTCGGCCGTCAGGCGCAGATTTCGCGTCTTTCCGAGGATGTCGAGGAACTGCAGGTGCCTGAAACGCAGTCGCGAGACCTGCGCCAGCGCCAAGGGTTTCCCAGAAGGCTTGTCCGAACTCATCAGCATTTGGAATGGATGCTAGCGAAAAAGTCAGTGGACCGTGAACGGGGACTCTCCTAGCCTTCAGCCCCATCAAGAACCGCCCAACAGAGGGCCGGCGCGTCACAGCAGGGTGGGCGCGCCTGACGTACAACCTTTCGGAGACATCATGAAAATGCAATCACTTTGCGTGGCCGCAGCATTGCTGGCCACTCTGGCGGGCCCCGCTTCGGCACAGGTCAAGGACCACGTGTTCAAGGTTGGTACCGGCCTGAGCGAAGACCACCCCCAGGCAAAGGCGCTCAAGTACTTCGCGGACCAGCTGGCGGCCAAGAGCGGCGGCAAGATGACGGCGAGGGTCTTCACCAGTGGCTCGCTGGGCAACGACATCAGCATGACGTCCGCGCTGCGGGGCGGCACGCTCGAGATGACCATCCCCGACAGTTCCACGCTGGTGTCGCTGATCAAGCCCTTCGGCGTGCTGAACCTGCCATTGACCTTCAACAACGAGAAGGAGGCCGATGCGGTGCTGGACGGACCCTTCGGCCAGAAGCTGCTGGCCACGTTGCCGGACAAGGGACTGATGGGTCTGGGCTTCTGGGAGAACGGCTTCCGGCACGTCACCAACTCGCGCCGCCCGGTGCTGCGCGCGGAGGACCTCGCTGGCCTGAAGCTGCGCGTCATCCAGAGCCCGCTGTTCCTGGACACCTTCAACACCTTGGGTGCCAATGCAACCCCCATGCCCTTCACGGAGCTGTACACCGCGATGGAGCAGGCGGCGGTGGATGGGCAGGAGAACCCGGCAGCGACCATCCTCGCCAGCAAGTTCTACGAGGTGCAGAAGCACATGGTGCTGTCGCGCCACATGTACAGCGCCTGGGTGCTGCTGTTGTCCAAGAAAACCTGGGACGGCCTCTCGGCCGACGAACGCAAGATCGTTCAGGACGCGGCCCGAGACGCCACGTTGTATGAGCGCAAGACCATCCGCGCATTTTCCGAGACGGCCTTGGCCGACCTCAAGAAGGCCGGCATGCAGGTCACCGAGCTGCCGCCGACTGAACACGCGAAGATGCAGGCCAAGCTGCAGCCCGTGCTGGCCAAGTTCAGCAAGGAGTTCGGCGAGGACACGACGGCCGAGCTGAACAGTGAGCTGGCCAAGGTGCGCGGCGGCACGACTGCCGCGAAGTAGCCCGTTCCTCGTGGGGGCGGCGCAGCCGCCCTCCATCCACGCTTCTCTCTCGCGACCACGACCACGGCCATGGACCAGCTGGTGGATGGCGCCACGCTCGGCATTGCCCTGAAGTACCGGCGCATCGCCGAACGCACCCCGCAACACAACCACTGACAACGCCGAGGAAACCAGAATGAGTTCAACGACAACGGCGCTGCCGGTGCGCGCCGATGGCATGCACACCGTGCTGCCACAGGACGGCCTGGCCGGCACGTTGGTAGGGCGTGTCTGGCGCGCTGGCGCGCCGGCCGGCCCATCCGTGGTGGTGCTGCGGCCGGAGGGTGTCTTCGACCTGAGCCGGCACTTCCCCACCATGAGCACGCTGCTCGACACGGCCCAGCCGGCGCAAGCTGTTCGGTCGGTGCCCGGGGAGTTGCTCTGCAGCGTCGAGGGGTTGCTCGACAACAGCGGGTCCGCTCGCCGGGACGACTCGGCACCCTGGCTGTTGGCGCCGTGCGACCTGCAGGTGATCAAGGCCGCTGGCGTGACCTTCGCCTCGAGCATGATCGAGCGCGTGATCGAGGAGCAGGCGGGTGGCGACCCCAGCCGTGCACAGGGCCTGCGCAGCCAGGTGTTGGCGCTGATCGGCACCAGCCTGGCCGACATCCGCCCCGGCTCGCCGCAGGCGCAGGCGCTGAAGCAACTCCTGCAGCAGAAGAAGCTGTGGTCGCAGTACCTGGAAGTCGGCATCGGGCCCGATGCCGAGGTCTTTACCAAGGCCCCGGTGCTCGCGGCGGTGGGACACGGCCAGGACATCGGCATCCGCGCCGATTCGCGATGGAACAACCCGGAGCCGGAGGTGGTGCTGGCCGTCAACGGCCGCGGCGGCATCGCCGGGGCCGCGCTGGGCAACGATGTCAACCTGCGCGACATCGAGGGCCGCAGCGCGCTGCTGCTCGGCAAGGCCAAGGACAACAACGCATCCTGTGCCATCGGCCCGTTCATCCGATTGTTCGACGACAGCTTCGGCCTGGACGAGCTGCGCCGCGAGACCGTCCACCTGCATGTCGTGGGTGATGACGGCTTCACGCTGCGCGGCATCAACACCATGGCCAGCATCAGCCGTGACCCGGTCGACCTGGTGGCGCAGACGACGGCCTGCCACCAGTACCCCGACGGCTTCATGCTGTTCCTGGGCACCCTGTTCGCGCCCACTGAAGACCGCGATGAGCCGGGCGGCGGCTTCACCCACAAGTTGGGCGACGTGGTCACCATCCACAGCCACTGGCTGGGCGGCTTGCAGAACCGGGTGACGCACTGCGAGGCCGCGCCGCCCTGGCGCTTCGGCCTGCGCGCGCTCTTCGGCAACCTGGCCGCTCGCGGACTGCTGCAGGGGGCCCGGCTGTGATGGCCGCCCTGCACTTCGGGACGGCGCCATGATCGACAGCACCATCGATCGGTTCTGCCGCGCCTTGGACCTGCTGATCGCAGCGGCACTCGCAGTAATGGTCGTGCTCGTGTTCGGCAACGTCGTGCTGCGATACGCCTTCAACTCGGGCATCGCCATCAGCGAGGAAGTCTCGCGCTGGCTCTTCGTGTGGCTGTGCTTCATGGGCGCGGTGGTGGCGCTCAAGGAAGGTGGGCACCTCGGCACCGACATGCTGGTGTCGCGACTTCCGGTGGCCGGCAAGAAGGCCTGCCTGTTGCTGGGCCACCTGCTCATGCTGTACGTGACCTGGCTGTTCCTCGACGGCAGCTGGCAGCAGGCCCGCATCAACCTCGACGTGGCAGCGCCCGTGACCGGTACACCGATGGCGGTCTTCTATGCCTCGGGCGTGATCTTCTCGGTCTGCGCCGGCATCCTGCTGCTGTTGCAGCTCGCGCGCCTGGTGACGGGCCACCTCTCGGAGGGCGAGCTCGTGAGGATCAGGGAGTCGGAAGAGCAGGCCGAGCTCGAGACCCTGCAGGCCGAGCTGGCGCGCAACGACGCGCAGCCTGCGCACCCCCGTCCTGGTGACGTACCCCACGGGCCACGCGCATGACCGTCTTCATCTTCCTCGGCAGTCTGCTCGGCGCGATGGCGCTCGGCATTCCCATCGCCTACGCCTTGCTGGCCAGCGGCGTGGCCCTGATGTGGCACCTGGACCTGTTCGACGCGCAGATCCTGGCGCAGAACTTCATCAACGGTGCCGACAGCTTTCCCTTGCTGGCCGTGCCCTTCTTCATGCTGGCCGGCGAGATCATGAACGTCGGCGGGCTGTCGCAGCGCATCGTCAACTTCGCGCTGGCGCTCGTCGGCCACGTCAAGGGCGGGCTGGGCTACGTGGTGATCCTCGCGGCCTGCCTGCTGTCGGCCTTGTCGGGCTCGGCCGTGGCCGACGCAGCCGCGCTGACGGCGCTGCTGCTGCCCATGATGATCAAGGCGGGGCACGACAAGCGGATCTCGGGCGGGCTGATCGCGGCGTCGGGTGTCATCGGTCCCATCATTCCGCCGAGCATCGGCTTCGTCATCTTCGGCGTTGCCGCCAACGTGTCGATCAGCAAGCTGTTCATCGCCGGGATCGTCCCCGGCATCATGATCGGCCTGGCACTGGCGTTGACTTGGTGGTGGGTGGGCCGCAAGGAGGCGCTGGTGCTCCCCCAGCGAAAGACCCGGGCCGAGATACTGACGGCGGCACGCAAGTCTTTGTGGGCGCTGATGCTGCCCGTGTTCATCCTGGTGGGCCTGCGCATGGGCGTGTTCACGCCCACCGAAGCGGCGGTTGTCGCGGCCGTCTACGCCCTGTTCGTCTCCACGGTGGTGTACCGCGAGCTGAAGCTGCAGGCGCTGGTGCGCATCTTCGTCACGGCGGCCCGCACCACGGCGGTGGTGATGTTCCTGGTGGCGTCGGCGATGGTGTCGGCCTGGCTGATCACGGTGGCCAACCTGCCCACGCAGGTGGTGGACCTGCTGCGCCCGCTGCTGGACAACCAGACGCTGCTCTTGATCGCCATCATGCTGCTGGTGATGCTGGTGGGCACGGCCATGGACATGACGCCCACCATCCTGATCTTGACGCCGGTGCTGATGCCTCTGATCAAGGCAGCCGGCATCGACCCCGTCTACTTCGGCGTGCTTTTCATCATCAACAACTCCATCGGCCTGGTGACGCCGCCGGTGGGCACCATCCTCAACGTCGTGGCCGGTGTCGGCCGCATGAAGATGGACGAGGTCACGCGCGGGGTGCTGCCGTTCATGGTGGCCGAGGTCGCGATGCTGTTCGTCATGGTCCTCTTCCCGCAGACGGTGCTCGTGCCGCTGCGCTGGTTCTATTGAAGTCCTGGTTCAAGCCTGCGCTCGCACGAGCGCTTCCCCGTTCCACCGAATCATTGAAAGGATGGGAATGAACTCCAGCAGCCTGATCTTCAAGGGCCTCGCGGCCCTCCCGGCGGCACTGACGATGGCGGCCGCCGCCCTGGCGGCTGACCGACCCGCGAATCCCGCGGACTGGCCGGCGCTGAAGGAGGTCTACAAGAACCACTTCCTCATCGGCAGCACGAATCTCAACGCCGCGAACTTCGGCGCGAACGTCGTGCCGGGCGAGGATTCGGTCGCGGCCATGACCGTGAAGCACTTCAACGCGGTGACGCCCAGCAACGCGATGAAGCCTGAGTTCTGGAGTGGCGGCATCGCCGACCCCGCCCCGGGTTTCCTGACCAACTTCACCTCGGGCATCAACGTGGACATCGGTGCCGCCAACACGCGTGGCGTCAAGGTGACCGGCCATACGCTCCTGTGGCACAACCAGTCGGCGCAATGGCCCGCCGCCAACGTCCTGACCCCGAACGGTGGATGGGAGACACCGTGGGACTACGCCATGGCCAGGACGAGCCTGGAGTACTACATCCGGATCGTGGCCGGCCATTTCGATCGGTCACCCCAAAAGACCTACGCCTGGGACGTCGTCAACGAGGCGTTCAAGGACAACCCCGAGAACCCGGCGGACTGGCGCAACGCGCTGCGCACCGGCTACAACCCGGAAGAGCGGCCTTCCCGCTGGGCCCAGGCCTACGCCAAGGGCGGCAAGAGCTGGGACTACATGTACGACGCGTTCTTCCACGCCCGCCAGAACACGACGGCGCTGCTGAACTACAACGACTTCAACGACAACGAGCGGGCCTCGAAGGCCACCGCGATCGCGTCGATGGTCAAGGAGTTCAACGAACGCTACGCCGCCGAGTCGGCTGCCGGCAGGGGCCGGGTCCTGTACGACGAAAGGGGCAAGCCCAGGCCGCTGGTCGATGTCATCGGGACCCAGGGCCACTGGGACATGAGGCTCAACCTGGACGCCTTCGAGAGGACCCTCAAGACCTATCTCGAGGTCGGCGTGAGCGTCGACCTGACCGAACTCGACCTGGCGCCGACCCTGGGCCTGGACAAGGCCCAGCGCATCCAGAACGGCCCCGAGATGAACGCGCTGTTTCTTGAGCAGGGCGTGCAGTACGCGAAGCTCTTCAGCCTGCTCAAGGAGTACGCCGCCGGCCCGGGCGGTCGCCACCCGCACTACAAGGGCGGCGTGCACCGGGTCACCTGGTGGGGCATGACGGACCCGGGGTACCACACCAATGGCTACCCGTGGTCGGCCGTCGGCCAGCCCAAGGAAGCGTACTGGGCCACCACGAACCCGGAGCAGTACCTCATCGATGCAGGCTTGCCGCCGAACGGTGTGAAGGCGACCTTCCGCTACGGTGGGGAGATCTTCAAGGCCAGGACCTGGGGCGGCAAGAGCGCGCACGCGATGCTCGACATCCACGTGCCGGTGGGAACGCGGCACGTCGCCTTCGGCGCGCACGATGTCTCCCTGCCTCCTGGGTACGCCGTCGAGAACATGACCTTCAACCCGCCCGACTGCGCCGTGGTGCCCGGCAAGCCTTGCCATGTGACGGTGACCGCGCGGGGCCCGGCGCCAGCCGCTGCCTATCGGAACGTGGGGGTGGAGAACACCGCCACCTTCGTCCTGTCCTTCGGGCACATGACCGTTTCGTGGATGGACGCGCCGAACGCCTTGGCGTCGCCCTTGTCCTATGCCGAAGTCCGGTTCAGCGATGGCGACACCCGGTTCAAGCAGTACAAGACCTATTACGCAGCCGACGGCATGGCACGGGCATCCGGTGCGCGCGACATGAAAGTGGTGCAGAAACACGATCGCGAGACGCTCATCCTGTTGCCGCACGATCCCATCTCCGGGCCCCTGGGACTTCGCTTGGCCAAGGACCCGTCGACCGAGAAGGCATGGCGGCTCGTGAAGCGCTTCGAACCCGGCAGGACCTACATGGTGGCGTCCGCGACGACGGCACCGCATGACACCGGAGAGCTCCGGACGAACGTGCTGACGAACAGGAGCAAGCCGGCGACGAGCACCTCGCCCGAATCGCTGTCCCGCACGCCCGTCGTGCTGCGTGGCGACACGCTGCTTCCGTTGCGCAACTCGAATGCGCCGACGAGCGAGCCGGCGCTGGCCCAGGACAACCACAAGTTCGTCTTCGAGGAGTCGAAGAGCCCCGCCGCCGGACCGTATGCGGCCGAGACCGGTCACACGATGGAAAGCTACATCCACGGCTCCAACGTGTACCCGCACCTCCTATTCAGGGGCAATGGCGCCACTGGCACGGTGGTGGCGGGCCAGTATTCGCTGATCACTCGACAGACGAACGGCCAGGAGGGTTCGCAGATCGCCGAACGGGTGTTGGACCAGGCGGTGTGGTTCAACACGCCTGTCGACCCGAGAACCGGTGAGATGAAGATGTTCCAGTACGCCGGCAGCAGCGCCAGCCCGCAGCACTACGTGCTGAACGAAGTGGCGGACGGCACCACGCCGAACCGCGACGCGAACAACGCCATCAGCCAACGGCAGGGCTCGGTGGGCGGGTTCGTCGCCCTGCAGGCGGGAAGTCCGCAGGAGGGCAGCGGCGTCAAGCTGTACGCCTTCGAGATCCAGCCGTACCTTCCGGGCGATGTGGACGGTGACGGCCAGTTGACGTGCGCCGATGCATCGGCCGCGGCAAGCTCGCTATGGAAGCGCGCGGGTCAGCATGGCTATCTCCGCAACGCCGACCTGGATCAGGATGGGTTCGTGGAGATGCGCGATGTGCTTGCTGTTCTGCAGCTGCTTCCGCCGCACATGCACTGTCGGTGAGTGGTCCTGGCGCGTGGAGACGCGGGCAGTAGTGGCCGGTTCATCCGGTGGGGACACCCGGTACTCTGCATCGGGTGCTTTCGCTTCTGGACGGCCCGCTGGCAGAAGGACCCGTGACGGCCGCAGACTGTTCGTGTCGTTTCGCTCATGCGAAGCGACCTGTCGCACAGCCGGCTTTCTCGGCAAGGGGCGCCGGGGGTGAGCGGCGGTAGGTGCGACCAGGCTGGTGGCGCGGCACCTGGTCACGGGCCCCTCGTCGCGGGCACTGGGGATAGAACACGACCCCACGCCCCGAGGTCCGCCTAGTGGGCAAAGTCGTGTTCCGCAGCGCACATGGGGATGATCGCACGTCCCAACAGGCGGTCGCACAGGGAGAAGTCCTCGCCCTGTTCCGAGTCCGCCGACCACGCCCGCATTTCGTCTCAGATCTCGTGCTGGGGCCTCCGGGACAGTGCGACCTGACGGCCGCTTCAGACTGGTTGCGGTCGGTCAGGGACGGCGGCCGAACGACGGCTTGGACCCAAAGCAGACCTTCATCGCGGACCGCGTTGGATCTGCTCAATCACGGCCGAGCGGACGGCGCCGCAACGACGATGCTGACCTGGTCGAAGGGCTGCTGTCGCGAGCAGCGAAGCGCAGCAATCGACCCTGAGCAGACATTGGCAGCATCACTCAGAGCGCTGGCAAGCAGACGTTCAATACTGGATGCAAGAGGTGCTCGCGTTGACTCCGTTCGGCGTCATTGGGGGCGCAGGGTGAGCACCTCATCACCCTCCTCGGATGAGATGCGAAGYTCGCTGAATACGCTGGCATAGCCTGCGAGGATTCGCTGAAGAGCGTGCGTGGCTTTCGTCGAGAAGCGGAAATCGTTGAACACGATGACGTTAGGCATCCGTGTCGAGAAAGAGTCCGAGTTCACCCAGTAGTCCCCCTCTCCGAAGGCATCCGCACGTCCTTGGCCTACGAGGGCGGCACACACCTCTGCGTACGCGTCGGATTGGAGTGCCTCGAATGGATTGGACGCACTTCGAACAATGGCGTTGTATGCATAGAAGAAGCTTTCGATCAGCTCCTGCGATAGCTGTGCTCGGGCCGCTTGCTCAGCCAGCAGATCTGGGCCGATGCTCTCGCTGACTTCTGTTGCGCCGTCGAGCCACGGGCACTCGGTCTGCAGAATAGTCGCAAATTCAGCAGGCAGGCCTGCCTCACGAACAGCGACAAGAATCCGTTGATCGCGATGAGCACTCATGAAGCTACGGTGTTGACCAGTACATGTTGAGAACAATGGGAACGATGAGGCCGAACATGAGGATGGGCAACCGTGTCGCGATCGTAAGAGCGACAACTGCGGCCGCACTCCCGAGGACCGACAACAGCCTGACGTACTGTCCAGCCAGGAACCAGTCGTAGCCAGCGAGTACCGCGACAACGAGAAACGTCAGCATCTCCAGAAAAGCAAGAACACCCTCAGCCTTGAACCAACGTTCTTGCCAACTTTGGGCGCGGTAAGGTCCTTCAAGCATGGCTGGACGGGAGGATGTGCATGTCGGAATTGCGTAGGCGGCAGGGCAGCCGGTGAAGGGATCGTGTTTGGTTGTCAACGGGAGGTGTCGAAGCCCGCAGCCCTTCCGAGGACGACTGAGGTCGTGCGCTTCTCGCTCCGCGACGCTGACGGAGACATCGTAGCCGGTCATGTTGTTGCCCGAAAGCGGATGGCCATGACTGGCTGCTTGTGGCCGACAGCGCCCCTTCGTCCGTCGCCCTGCAAGCGGTCGCCCAGCGAGACGGAACGGCCTGCGACCGACTGCTAGCGTGCGACGCGGCGAACATGCACTGTCGGCCAGGAGCAGCCGGTCGCATCCGTCTGCTTCCAGGTTCGTCCGCGAGCCTCAGCGCAGAACCGGCTCCTGATAGCCTTGCCACATGCTTCCAGAACGGATCTCAGCCTATCTGAACGAGGGTGACACAGTGGTTGTCGAGACTTCGCCCGAGGGTTCCGGCGAGGCTACTTTCGTTCGAGTGCGGCCGGTGCCGAAGCCGGGCATCCCTCGAGAGGAGCGACGATATCTGAACTCAGCTTGGTCTCAATGGGAGTATTGGGACTTCGAGTTCCGTCGCCTTGTTCTTCAGGACGGCTGGAGAGATGACGAATGGAACTTCGATCGCTACATCATCGAAGATGGCCGGAGGCTCGCTATCGATCAGGCCACGTTCGAGGCGGCGTTGAATGACTGGGTTCCCGATGTGGGCCGCTTCAAGCACATCAGCGAATCTGCGTGCCCGGAGTGAGTCGATAGTTCTCCGCAGCCGATGGACGCACCCGGTGCAACGCGATCGGCAACGATCGGCCATGAGCGGCCGGTCGGCCCGTGCCTCAGAATTCGGTCAGGAGCTGACACTCGGCGGCTGAGCGCGCCCATGCAGATGGGGGTTACGGTTGCCTCAACCAAGGATGACCATGCGAACATCACGCCGCGAATTCGTCGCTGGCAGTTTGGCACTTGCGGTTGGCGTGCTGCCGCCAAACGCCTCAAGTTTCGCCGCCAATAGCGCAGAGGACTGGATCGATCCGGGGGAAGGCGCTGGCAGCGACCGGGAGGCAGTTCAGAAAATCTTGGATGGCGCCCGATCGGTGACAGCGCTTAGAAGCATTCTTGTTGTCAAGGACGGAGCACTCGTAGGCGAACAGTACTACGGTGGCGCGACGGCTTCCGATCTGCAGGGAGTCAACTCCGTCACGAAGAGCGTCACCTCAATGCTTGTCGGGATTGCAATTCAGCAAGGAAAAATTGCGGGTCTTTCGGAAACCGTCGCGACTCTCTTGCCTCAAGCAGCAGCGAAAGCGCCCGGTGCAGCCGCGCTCGCAATCACGCTCGAACAAATCCTCACCGATACCTCGGGCCTGGTCTATGACTATCGAACGGGCTTGGGTGCCTTGGAAACGGCAGAAGACCCGGTTGCCTTCGCACTGCGACTTCCCGTCGAACCGCAAACGGTAGGGAAGTGGGTTTACAACGATGCTGCGATTTCGTTGCTGTCCCCAATTCTTGTGCAAGCCCATGGCATGCCCGTGGACCAGATCGCGCAGCGTGACCTGTTCCTTCCGCTTGGCATTGAAAGGCTCGCGGCAGTCCGCGACAAGGCGGGAAATTACATGAGCTACAGAGGCCTGCGCTTACGCGCACGGGACCTTGCCAAGGTCGCCTGGACGATGACCAACGACGGTCGATGGGGCAATAAGCAAGTTGTGCCGGCACAGTGGGTGAAGGACAGCATGAGTTTTCGCGTGCCGACCACCTGGAGTGCCGCACCTATGCAGAAAACCGGCTACGGCTATCTATGGTTCGCCGGCCATTTGAGCGGCAGGCCCGCTTATTGGGCGTGGGGCTATGGGGCGCAGTTTGCGCTTGTAGTTCCATCGCTTCGGCTCGCGGTGACGACAACGGCCGACAACCCTGCACCTCGTGACCTCGCCACGCAGACCAATGCCGTGATGACTGTCGTGGCGCGGATCGTAGAGGCCGCCGGATGACCGCTTTGTTGATCGGTTGATGGCAGCAATGGGTCGATAGTGCCAGTTCGCGCAGGCGCACAGCGGACGTTCAACCCAACCCGATCCGCTGGCGGCACGGCGCGTTGACGAGCGTCCGAGCGTGCCGCGGCGCTTGGCCGATCGTTCGGCTACCTCCGGAGCGCTGCAGCGTCCGCATTGAGGCAGCAAGCGGCCGGTCGATAGCTCGAAGCGACCGACCGCAACCGCTGCATAGCGGCCGGAGCTGTGGGGGATTATTGGGGGACTGGCTGGTGCGAGGCAACGCACACCAGGGCAATGATGCGACTCTCTTCCAAGAGCCTGCTCTTATGAATCAACAAGGTACGCGCGGCGACAGAACTACGAACCAAGGGGTCGTGGGTTCGAATCCTGCCAGCCGCACCAAAAAACAAGAAATGATTCAACCGCTTAGAGGCGCAAGCCCCTAGGCTGTTTGTTCTTGCTTGAGCGTCTCGAACTCACTGCGCTGAAGCGGCCCCGTGCGTGCGCATCTGCTGAAAGGCGTGCGAGGCCTGGGGCCCGCAGTTCTCTCCCGCCGCCAGAGACCGCGCCCGCTGCAGATCCGGTTGCGCCGAACCGTCGTCGATGGCGTTCAGAAGTGGCAACAGCATGCCTCTGGCGGACGCCCGCTCGGCGGAACCTGCCGCAGCCACCTCAAAGAGGCTGATGGCAATCCGCAACGACCAGAAACGCGCGCCCTGTTCCACGCTGAGCTCGAATGCCGCGCGGAGCTCGGCGATACAGCGGACCCGGCCGGCTTCATCGTGCGGATCAAGCGCCGCCAGTGCGGCCAGGCGCAGTACCTCTGGTGCGCACCAGCCCACCTCGCCCCGACGTGCCCGGGCCAGCGTGATGGGGTCCGGCGCGGCCAACTGCAATGCGGCGCATATGTCCATGAGCACGGCGTTCTTGGCCAGCAATTGGCCCTCGGCGCGGTCGGGCAGCAGCGGCCGGCCGGCCAGAAGGCAGTCGAACACCTGGGCGAACGATTGCCAGTACGGCACGTTGCCGCGCAAGGAATGGTTCAGCAGTTGGTGGTTCCACAGGGCCGCTGCCTGCGTGTCGCCGCGCCAGATGGCAATGGGAATCGCCGCGAAAGCAAGCGGATGGATCTTGATGTAGATGTGGGCCTCGTCGTCACTCACGACGATGTCCTGAACCATCGCCCAGGCCACCCGGAAATCACCGCGCAGCCAATGGATGCGAGCCAGTCTGATCTRCATGGAGAGCTGAAAGGGCAGCGGGCTCTGAAAGCGCGACTCGAGCCCATCGG
The DNA here is from genome assembly GCF_056402735.1 of Rhizobacter sp. P3_C12. Lineage (NCBI taxonomy): Bacteria > Pseudomonadati > Pseudomonadota > Betaproteobacteria > Burkholderiales > Sphaerotilaceae > Rhizobacter > Rhizobacter sp. P3_C12. Next base: position 9,593 of record NZ_JBFUGW010000079.1, on the reverse strand, counting down.
CGTCCAGCTTCATCACCCGGTGAGCCAACCGCTCCGCGGCATCGTGCTGGCCCAACTCGTGCAATGCAATCGCCGTGAGCCGGTCTCCTACGGCGACAGACAGCATTTCCAGATCCCCTTGCGCGAGCTCCCGTATTTCCTCGCAGCGGCTCAACACCTGCAGATAGTCACCTCGACCGAAAGCGCTCGCGCACAGGGCGAAGAGCGCCTCGATCTTGTCCCCAGGGCCGTCGAACCGGTCCACGAGGCGTCGATCAATGGCCATCCCGCGCTGGTGACTTTCGCTGTCTGCCAGCGTCTGGCCTGACAGGAAGGTCTGCAGCAGTTGCAAACGCGTGAGAAGGCGCGTGCCCGCCACGCCGGCACGCCCAGCCTTGTCGACCGCGGCGATCAGGTGGAGACCGTACTCTTCGAACAGGCCCGCCATGTGCCACTTCGGCATGGACTCGGCGACCACCTCCAGACCGAGCGCGAGGTCGTTCTCCTCCAGCAACGTCCAGGTGATCGCGGCGCGCAGTTCGGCGATGGCCGACGCCAGCGCAGCGCTGCGGCGAAAGCGGGAGAGTTGCTGCTGGCCCTTGTTCGAATCCACCGTGCAGCCCAGCACGAAGACGGCATGCCGGCGGTGCACCTGTGCAGCTTCCGGCATGGCCGCAAGGATCCGCTCGGCGAACAGGCGGGTGACGTAGAGCAGCCGATGGCGCGGTGAACCACCGCTGCCCGTCTCAAGCACCATCAGCGACTTCCCGCACAGGCTCAGCACGCTGTCAATGACCTGCCGTTCGGCCAGTTCGGGGCCGGCTGCAACAGCAACGGCGGCATCCAGGTCGAAGGCACTTCTGAACACCGCCAGGCGTTGCAGCACCCGCCGTTCGGTCTCGGTCAGCAGCTCGTAGCTCCAGCTCATCACCGCATGCAGGGTCTGGTGACGGCTCATGGCGGTACGCCGCCCCCGCGTCAGCAACTCGAAGGCGCTTTCCAGGCGCAGCAGCAGCCCTTGCGCACCCAGACTGTTCACGCGGGCGGCGGCGAGCTCGATCGCCAGCGGAATGCCGTCGAGATACTCGCAGAGCTGCCTGATCGCCGACACGTTGGCGTTGGTCAGGACAAACGACGCGCAGGCCGCCCTCGCACGCTCAACGAACAGCTGGATGGCGGGGTAGGCCAGCGCATCATCGACGGACAGCAGGGCATCAGGCGCCGGCACGCCCAGCGGCGGCAGCCTGAACACCCATTCCGCCTCAGCCTCCAACGGCTCCCGGCTCGTCGCCAGGATGCGCAATTGCGGGCAACTGCGCAGCAACCGGTCGGCCAGTGCCGCGACGGCGTCGATCACGTGCTCGCAGTTGTCCAGCACGAGCAGGGCCTGCTGGCGGCTGAGAGCGTTCTCGAGCGTCGCCCAGGGCTCGCCGCGCGCGACATCGAGGCCGCAGGACTGCCCGACCTCGACGACCACCAGTGCCGGGTCGGTCAGCATGGAGAGATCGACGAAGAACGATCCCTGCTCGTGCAGCGGTGTCTGGTGCTCCGCCGCGGCGAGGGCGACCGTCGTCTTGCCCATGCCGCCGGCGCCGACGACGCAGACGAGGCGCTCCCGGGACAGGAGTTCGCCGATCCTGGCGATGTCCTGGCCGCGGCCGACGGGGCGCGTGAGCAGGGGCGGCAGCTTGCGCAAGGCGTCCTTCGGGTCGTCCAGCACCTGGACTGCTGACGTCACGGTCGACGTGGATGCCCGCACCTCGCCGACGAAGGCGTAGCCCCGACCCGGCACGTTGGTGATGTACCTGGCTCCGCCCTGCCCGTCGCCGAGCACCCGCCTCAGCGCGGACATGTGGACCCGCAGGCTGGTCTCCTCGACCACCGTGCTCGGCCAGACCTGTGCGACCAGTTCCTCGCGGCTGTAGAGCCGACCGGGACTTTGCAGCAACGCCTGCAGCAGCTGCAGCGAGCGGTTGCCGGCGCGCACCGGCCCGTTGGCGTCGCGGAGCTCGCGACGGATCAGGTCGTACCGGAACGGCCCGAAGTCAAAGGCTGTCGTCTGACCGTGGGCGACCTGCTCTGCCGTGGTTGAGTCCATTTCGGGTGCCGAACTGCCGGAGTTGCACGGCGCGTCGGCATCATGGAAGAAAGTCGCTGACTTGTGGTGTGAATCGCCGTGAATTCAAAACGCCCGGCACGAGCAGCCCAGCGCGCCCCAGAAGCTGCGAGCGTCCTCGGCCGGCGCCGTGCGGTCCCAGGCGTGGGCATGCGCGTGCACGCCGCAGGCGCTCGCGCGGCCGATGGACTCGTCGCAGGTGGCATGCAGCCGGAAGGGCCTGGACAGCTGGCGGGCGATGAAGTCGTCCCGCGATCAGCCCCAGGACTTTCATGGGGCTGCGCCTACTTGGCCAGGAAGTCCTTGATGCCTTGGACGACGGCGGCCGGCTCTTCCTCCATCAACCAGTGACCGGCGCGCGGGACGACGAGCTCCGTGACGTTGGTGGCCGCGTTGCGCATCACCACGGCTTCCACCCCGGCGAACGACTTCTCGCCTCCGATGGCCAGCACGGGCATGGTGAGCTTGGTCTTCATCGACTCCACGTTGTCCTTCGCATCCTGGCGAAAGGCGTGGAACTGCGACAGTGCGCCCTTCATGGCTCCGGGCCGCGCGTAGAGCTGCGCGTAGTGGTTGCGGGTGTCTTCGTCGATCTTCTCGGGCTGGCCGCCGAAGTCGTTGTAGAAGCGGTCCAGGAAGATGCGTTCACGCCCTTGCACGAGACGGAAGACGTCCTTGCCGTAGAAGTCGAAATGCCACAGCTTGGGGTCGCGGACGATCTCTTCCCACGGCGGGATTCCGGGGGGCGGTGCGTCCATCACGACCAGCCGCGTCGTCTTGGTCGGGTACGCAGCGGCGTAGGCGTAGGCCACCATGACGCCGATGTCGTGTCCCACGACGTCAGCCTGGTCGATGCCCAGCGCGTCCAGCACGCCGCGGATGTCCTTGGCCTGGTTCTTCTTCTCGTAGCCGTCCTCGGGCTTCGCCGACAGACCGATGCCGCGCAGGTCGGGCGCGACGACGCGGTGGTTCCTGGCCAACTCGGTGGCCAGCGGCGTCCACATGTCGCCGGTGTCGCCAAAGCCGTGGAGAAGCACCACGGCCGGGCCACTGCCGCCGACGCGAACGTGCAACGTCGTGCCGTTGGTCGCAATGTCCTGCAGCTTGAACGTGGCGGGATAGGGTTTGGGCTGTGCCATCGCGTGCGGCGTGGCCATGAGCGCGGCGGCGGACAGCAGCGCGGCGCCGAGCAGGTACTTGGAGGAAGAGAACATGCAAACTCCTTGGTGGTTGCGGTTGGGGAATTCAGGTGCGCGTGATGGACAGGCCGCCATCGACCAGCGAAGCGGTGCCCGACACGAAGGACGAGTCGTCCGACGCGAGGTAGAGGGCCGAGCGGGCCAGTTCCTCCGGCGTGGCCACGCGCTTGAGTGCGTGCAGCCCGGTGATGAAGGCCTGCGACTCGGGCGTGTCGTTCATGTCGCGGTACATGTGGGTGTCGACGGCGCCGGGCAGCAGCGCGTTCACGCGCACGCCCTGCGGGCCGAACTCGGCCGCCAGCGCTTGTGTGAGCCCGATGAGGCCCGACTTGCTTGCCGCGTAGGCCGCCACGCCCGGGAACGCCGCGCTGTAGCCGACGAAGGTGGACGTGAAGATGACCGAGCCGCCACCGTTCTTCAGCATCTGGGCGATCTGGTGCTTGGCACCGAGGAAGGCGCCGGTGAGGTTGACGGCCAGCGCGTCGGCAAAGCCGCGCGCCGACACGCCGGTGGACGCGCCCGCCTCGCCCAGCGTGCCGGCGTTGTTGAAGGCCACGTCCAGTCGACCGAAGCGCTGCACGGCCAGCGCCACCAGCGCCTGGGCATAGGCTTCGTCGCGCACGTCCCCGGCGAGCGACAGTGCCGTGCCGCCGCGGGCGTCGATCTCGCAGGCCAGGTTCTTCAGTTCGGCCGCGCGGCGCGCCCCCACGACGACCTTCGCACCCTCCGCGGCGAACAGCAATGCGGTGGCGTGGCCGATGCCGGAACTGGCGCCGGTGATGAGAGCGACCTTGCTCTTGAGACGTTGACTCATGTGGAACTCCCGACCTGTGTTTGACGGCCTGAAGGTTGGACGATGGCGGCGTGAAGCGCGAGTGAATCGGCGCGATTCGTCGTCAAGGGCGGTGTGAAGGCCGGCGTGAAGCGCCGCGCTCGCAACGCTTCACGTCGCTTCACTGGTCATGGCGCGCCGGCATGCAGAACATGGCCATGCCGGGCCCGAGCCCAACCCAGGAGAAGACCATGCCGATGCACACTGCCACCCGCGTCCGGGTGACCCACTCCGAACCGCTCGTCAACCGCGGGATCGTGGCCACGCTGGGCGCGGACAGCCGTTTCCAGGTGGACGAGCAACGAACGGCCAACGTCGGCCCGGCCGGTGGCGAGGCGGCGCTTGTGCATGTGCTCGTCACCGACCTGCCCCTGGGCATTGCCGCGGCGCTGCACCGCGGCCCGTCGGCGYCGGCCGTGCTGGTGCTCTCCCATCTGGACGGCGAACTGAGCATCCGCGGCGCACTCGAGCGCGGGGTGAAGGGCTACCTGACGCACGACTGCCTGCCCGAGCAGTTGGTGGACGCCGTGATGGCGCTGGCCCGCGGGCAACGCTACCTTCAGGGCAGCGTGGTACAGCGCCTGGCCGACACGGTGGCGCAGGACCTGCCGACGCCTCGCGAGATCGATGTGCTGCGGCTGATGGCCACCGGCCTGTGCAACAAGGCCATCGCCGCCGAACTGAACATCGGCTGCGGCACCGTGAAGACGCACGTCAAGGCGCTGCTGGACAAGCTGGACGCTCGCACGCGCACGGCGGCAGCGGACATTGCCAAGCGCCGCGGCCTGCTGGACCCGGTGGCCGACGGTTGTGCGCCAGACCGCCGGCCGCTTCGCCGTCGCACCGGTCCGACGAGCCGCCGCTTCCAGGCAGATCGACTCGCGCCCACCTGAGGGCTTCGCGAAGATTCACGCGGATTCACGCCCGCCCGGCTCGACGCCGTTGATGATTCCACCGCGCGCATTCCCGTTGCGCGGAGGAAGGTTCGCATGTTCGTTGTTGGGGGAGTCGAGGCCGAAGACCGTCAAGCCGATGCGATGCATCGCGCCGCCCGCGTGCTGCTCCCGGTCGCCATGGCGCTGGGTTCGCAGGCCGTCCAGGCGCAGGCGGAGAACGTGCTGCCGCCCGTCCTCATCACCGCCGAGCGCATGCCGGGCACCGCGGACAAGGTCCCTGTGTCGGTGGCCGTCATCTCGCAGGAAGACATCGAGAAGAAGGGCCTTTTCCAACTCAACGACCTGGTCGGCATCGTCGCCGGCATGGCCGTGCCCAACGGCTACAGCAACATGCCGCAGACCGTCGGCCTGCGCGGCGTGGGCGTGTCCCAACCCGCCATGGCGCAGGCGGTGGGCATCTATGTGGACGACGTGCCGCTGCTGCGCGGCTATGCGACGGCGTTGTGGGACTTGCCCGACGTGGTGCGCTACGAAGTGCTGCGTGGCCCACAGGGCACGTTGTACGGACAGAACTCGACGGCCGGCGCGGTCAAGCTGGTGTCTGCCGACCCCGATGAGATCGCGGGCTCCTGGATCGGTGTGGGCGTGGGCAACCTGGGCCAGCGCGAGGCGCGCGGGCTGTTCGCCGGCAAACTGACACCGGACCTCAGCGCCTCCCTGGCCATCTCGCGTCGCAGCAACGATGGCTTCGCCCACAACGCCACCCGGCACGAGGACATCAACAAGCTCGACGCCACGCAGTTCCGCGCCAAGGTCAAGGTGCTCGCGGGACCGACGGCCCACATCGTCTTCGCTGTGGACCACCTGCTGGACCGCTCGGACACGAACACGATCAACTTCCCGCTCAACCACCCTGGTGCGGCGCCGCGCGTGTCGTTCAACGCGTCGGACGCCGGCGCGTTCAAGCGCAAGGCGGGCGGTGCTTCGGCGACGGTCGAGTGGGACGTGGCGGCCGGGACCAAGCTGCGGTCCATCACGTCCTATCGGGGCTACACCGACGACCCCACGGTGGCCGACTGGAGCGGTCTCGAAGTGGAACGCTACGAGATCTCGCAGCAGGTGCGCCAGCGCACCTTCTCGCAGGAGTTGCAGGTGACCCGGCGTGGTGACGGCCTGGACTTGGTGGCCGGCGCGATGCTGGTGCGAGATCGCTTCCACTTCAACCGCTACGTCATGTCCTTTCCGGTGGCCGCCGCGGCACCGGGTTACACGCAGGCTCTCACCGACCAGCAGACCCAGGATGTCGGCCTTTACGCTCAAGCCCACCCGCGCCTGAGCGAACGACTCTCGGCCACCCTCGGCCTGCGCGCGTACCACGCCCGGCAGGACGCCGCGAATGCCTTCTGGCGAACGAACGCGCAGTTCGTGCCCACGCAACAGGTCTACGATGCGCCCGACCTGCACACCAGCGAGGGCGGACTGTTGCCCCGCGTCGGGCTCGACTACAACGCCACGCCGACGACGCTGATGTACGCGAGCGTGGCCCGCGGCGAAAAGTTCGCGGGCTTCAACCGCGCGGCGGAGTCGCTGATCTCGGCGGGCGTGGCAGCTCATCCCGAGAAGGTCACGACCTATGAGGCAGGTGTGAAGCTGCGCTCCGCACCGCGCCGGTTGAACTTCAGCGCCGCGGCGTTCTACAACGACTACCGGGACTACCTGGCCTCGCTGGGCGGCACCACCGTCAACGGTTCGCTGGTGGCGGACTCCGTCTTCCTGAACGCCGCCAAGGCCCGCACCTATGGGCTGGACCTGGAGGCCGAACAAGGCTTGACCTCGGCCATCAGCGCCACCGGCTCGCTCGAGTGGCTGCGCTCCAGCTTCAAGAGCTTCCTGAATCCCAGCGGGTCTGCCGCCAGCGACTTCAGCGGTCACGAGCTGCCCTATGCCCCTCGCTGGAGTGCCGCGCTGGGACTGAAGGGCCGCACCAGCTCGGCAGGCGGACTGCTGAGCGCCGATGCGTGGCTGCAGCTGATCGCGCCGCAGTTCATCGATGCAGCCAACACCGCGGCCCTGCGCGCGCCGCGCCAGACGTACGTCAATTTCGCACTGACCTACGCCCCGGACAGCGGACGCTGGCAGGTGTCGCTGCGCGTTCGCAATGCCACGGACCGCGCCTACGCGCTGGCTCGCAACCGCATCCCGCCATTGGGCATCGACGCGGCGTACTACAACGCTCCGCGGACCGTGATGGCGAACCTCAGGTATGAGCTCTAGCGGGGTCGTGGAGGCCCGACCCGGCGCCGCACCGGCGGCCATCGCGTTCGGCCCCTTCCGTTACGACCCGACGCTGCACGAGATCAGCGACGACCGCGGCCCGGTGCGCGTGGGCAGCCGGGCGCTGCAGCTCCTGGCCGTGCTGCTGGAACAACCCGGGCGGCTGTACAGCCGCGATGAACTGGTCGCCCGCGTCTGGCCCCACACGGTGGTGGAAGAGACGAGCCTGCGGGTGCACATCTCGGCGCTGCGCAAGGTGTTGGGCGACGGCGTGGACGGCTCGCGCTATATCGCCAACGTGCCTGGCCGCGGCTATGCGTTCGTCGGGGAGACGCGGTCCTCGCCACATCACGGCGGCGGTCAGCGAGCCGCGCCGCCGCCCGGCGCCGAATGGGCGGCCACCGTGTCGCCTGCTGCACAGTCCCTGCCGCCAAGGTTGACCCGCCCGATCGGCCGCGAGCAGGCCATCGTGCAGATCGCCGAGCTGCTGGCGCGCGAGCGGCTGGTGTCCATCGTGGGCGCCGGCGGCATGGGCAAGACGACCGTGGCCCTGGCCGTTGCGGAAGGACTGAGCCGACGCTTTGCCGATGGCGCCTGCCTCGTCGAGTTGTCGCACCTGTCGGACCCGGCCCTGGTGGCTGCCGAACTGGGCCAGACGCAGGGACTGATCGTGTCCCCGGGAGACACGCTCGCCGTGCTGGAAGCTTCACTGCGCGGCAAGCAGATGCTGTTCGTGCTGGACAACTGCGAGCACGTGATCGACGCCGCAGCCACGCTCGTCAACCGGCTGATGCGCACATGCCCCGGCGTGCACTTCCTGGCCACCAGCCGCGAGCCGCTGGAGATCGAAGCCGAGTGGGTGTTCAAGCTGCCGCCGCTGGCACTGCCCGCGGCCGACGAGCCGCTGGACCTGCAGGACCTGCTCGCCTACCCGGCCATCCAGCTCTTCGTGGAACGCGCCCGGGCCAACTGCGATTCCTTCGAGCTGACCGACGTGCACGCCGCCGCAGTGCGCCAGCTGTGCGGCTTCCTGGACGGCATCCCGCTGGCCATCGAACTGGCTGCGGCGCGTGTGGACAGCCTGGGCGTGCAGGGCCTGCTGCGCCGCCTGGAGAACGCGTTCGAGTTGCTCACACGCGGCCGGCGCACGGCGCTGTCCCGCCACCGTACGCTGCAAGCGGTGATGGACTGGAGCTATGACCTGCTCAGCGACAGCGAGCGTCTGGTGCTGCAGCGGCTGTCGGTGTTCCGCGGCGCCTTCGACCTCGACGGTGCGGTGGCGATCGCGGCCAGCGCCCCATTGAGCCGGCAGCGCATCATCGAGGACGTGCTCAGCCTGAGCGCGAAGTCCCTCATCGTGAACGATTCGGCGGACGAAGACCGGCAGCTGCACCGCCTGCTCTTCATCACCCGGCTGTACGCCGAGAAGCGACTGGCCGACAGTGACGACGCACCGGCGGTCCATCGGCGACATGCCACGTTCATCGTCGAAGGCTTGCAGCGCGCGCGGGAGGCGGGTGCCGGCATGTCGCAATACCACTGGTCGCCCGCACTGGGCTCGTCCATCGCCGACGTGCGGGCGGCGATCGAATGGGCGCTGATCGAAGAGCGCGACCTGGGCCTGGGCATCCAGCTGACCGCCTTCGCCAAGCGCATCTACTGCGATGCCGGCATGGTGGAGGAATACCTGCGCCACATCGAGACAGCCTTGACCAAGCTCCCCCGGGCGGGTGTTGACCGGGAGGCGCTGGCGCTGGAGCTGCCGCTGCGCATCGCCGCGACCTTCATGATGGGCTATGTGCCCGAGGGCACCCGGCACCACCCCGCCCTTTTCTCACGCCTTCGCCAGCTGCTGGGGATTCTGGGATCGGATGGCGAGAGGATCGAGGCGCTCTTCGGCATGAGCACGACATCCTATGGCCAGGGCGACTACCGGCTGTCGCTCGCTTGCTGCCAGGAAATCCGCCAGCTCGCCACCGGCGGGTTCGAGCCGCTGTCCATCGCCATCTCCGACCGCATGTCGGCGCTGTGCCTGCATTCACTGGGAGACCACGACGCTGCCGAGCCGTTGGCCTGGCGGGTCRTCGCTTTCAACGGCGCGCGTGTGGGCCGGCAGTTCCTCAGCGAAGTGCCCTTCGGCGTTTCGATGCGCATCCAGCTGGCGCGCATCCAGTGGCTGCGAGGAGACTTCGGTCCCGCATGGGGAACGCTGGCACAGGCCCTTGACGGAAGCGCCAATGCGCACGTCTTCGCGCGCTGCCAGGTGCTGGGCCTTCGCGCGCTGCCAGGTGCTGGGC
>NZ_JBFUGW010000078.1:0-25068 GCF_056402735.1 Rhizobacter sp. P3_C12 | reverse complement strand
GACAGGTCGAGATCATCGCKAGCGCCCGTCGGCAGCGCGTCTTCCAGCGCCAGCCGGCTGAGTCCGACGATCGCATTCATCGGAGTGCGGATCTCGTGGCTCATGTTGGCCAGGAAGGCGCTCTTGGTACGGGCGGCATCCTCGGCCAGATCGCGCGCTGCAACCAGCGCTTCCAGCGCCTTGCCCTGCTCGGTGACATCATCGGCGAACAGCAGCAGGTGAGGTTGGCCCTCGCGCAGGATGCGCGCCAGCCTGCAATCCAGGCGCACGGACGCGGCATCGTCACTCAGCTCGCCGGCCAGATCGAGTTCGCAGCGTCGCGTCTGGCCGTCCTCCATCGTGGCCCGGGCCGGAGCAACCATCAGCGGCGCCCGCTGTGCCAACCAGGCCCACAGCCCCACGGTCTTGAGCCGCTGCGCGTCGGCGCCGAGCGCGCTGTCCAGTGCGCGGTTGGACATTGCGCAGTGCCCGTCGATGCGGTACACCCCGCAGCCGACCGGATCGTTGTCGATCACCGCTTCGGCGAAGTGAGCCGATTCTTCGGCACGCGACTGGGCCTGCCGGATCGCGCTGATCTCGGTCGCAGTGGCGTAGAAGCCGCGCACCGCGCCGGCGTCATCGAGGTCGGGCCGCAGATTGAACTGAAGGTGACGCGCCACGCCGTTGGCAGTGGCGAACTCGCGCTCGAACGTCTGCACCCGGCCCTGCAGCACCGCATGGATGCGGTCCTCGTTTCGCGCGAAGTGCAGCGGCCCGATCACGTCGCGCAGATGCATTCCTGGGAGGGTTCGCGGGTTGAGCCCCAGCCAGCTTCGATGCGCCCGGTTGCCGAAACGGTTGCACAGCTTGGCGTCCCAGTAGCCGATGACGCTGGGCGTGTGATCCAGGATCGCACGCAGGTCCCGTTCTCGCTCGACGATCTGTATGGCCTGAACGTCGACGCGTTGCTGCAGCTGCGTCTGCAGGACTTCGATCTCCTGCAGCATTTGCTGGTGCTCCAGCGCACGGTGGATGGCGCTCGTCAGAACTTCGGTGCTGAGCTGGAATTTGGACAGGTAGTCGACCGCTCCGTTGCGCAGAACCTGCACCGCCAGCGCCTCGTTGCCGGCACCGGTGACCATGATGATCGGGCAGTCGCGCAGCGACTCGCGGTGCAGGGCAGGCAGCAGTTCCGCGCCGCTGGCGCTGCCGAGCTGGTTGTCCAGCATCACGCAGTCGAATTCATGTTCGCGCACCATGCGCAGCGCCTCGGTACCGGTTGCCGCCTCCATCGTCTGCAGGTTCAGGTTCGATCGCGTCAACAGGCGCAGCACGCGCTCGCGGTCGACRTCGTCGTCGTCAATGACGAGCAAGTGGATCGACAGACGTTGGGCCATGCTCGCCGACGAGCCCCGGGTCGCGGCAGCATTCATGGCAAGCGCACCGCCAGCCGATAGGACTGCAGCAGCTGCGCCAGTTTGGCGAACTGCGGGCCGACCGAAGCCTTCACCATGTAGCCGGCGACATTCTCGTGATAGGCGCGCATGCGGTCGGCATCAGTGTCCGAGGTGGTGAGTACGAAGACCACCTCGTCGCGCAGTAGCGGGTCGGCACGCACGTGCTGCAGGAATTCGAAGCCGTTCATGCGCGGCATGTTCAGATCCAGCAGCACGACCCGAGGTCGCTCCGCGCAGCGTTCGGGATCGGCACCGCGGAGCACACGCAGCGCCATCTCGCCATCCTGTGCCCACACCACGGGAGCACTGACACCGCTGCGATTGAGGCCGCGCATCACCGATTCGGCAGCCACGTCGTCGTCCTCGACCAGCACGATGGTGAGGTTGAGTTTTTCAGTCATGGGTTTCCACTCAGGTGTGAATCACGGCCGGCAGACTCGGGAATCATGGGCCACCAGAAGCGGAAGCAGGCGCCGCGTCCCGACGCGACCGGAGAGATCAACTCGATGCGACCGCCGTGCACCTCGATCAGCCGTTTGGTCAATGCCAGGCCGATGCCGCTGTTGCCGCGCTCGGTGATGTGCAGCGTCTGGAACAGCTTGAAGATGCGCTCGCATGCCTGCGGCGGGACGCCGGGACCATCGTCGACAACGCTGATCTCGCAGTAGTAGCCATCGCGCCGCGCCTCCACACGCAGGCGTCCGTCGACGCCGTCATGGTGCTTGATCGCGTTGCCGAGCAGGTTGCGCAGTGCTGTTTCCAAGGGTGCGGCGATGGCCTGGAAGGGCTGCACGCCGATGGCCAGCTCGACCCGGAAGGCGGGTGGCAACGGCTGGATCTCGAGGATGCCCGCACCATCTCGTTCAGGTCGACGAGCGAGCGCTGCGTCGCGGCGTGGCCGGCATGCGCATAGCTCAGCAAGTCGTCGATCAGGCGTTCCATGCGCACGATGCGCTGGCCGACCCGGCCCAGGTTGCGCTTCACATCGCCCGGCGGATCGGTGCCCAGGTCTTCCGTGATCCACTCGACCAGGTCGGCGATGCCGCGCAAGGGCGACCGCAAATCATGCGAGGCGACGTAGGTGAACTCCTGCAAGTCGGCGTTGGCGCGACGCGTTTCGACTTCCTGGTGATGACGGTGCCGCTCGACTTCATCGGCCAGCCGTTTGCGCACGGTATTGTCGGTGCCGATCAGCAGATAGCCGATGATCCTTTCCGCGGCATCGCGCAAGGCCGTCACCGAGACGACCGCCGGAAATTGCGTGCCGTCCTTGCGGATGTAGGTCAGTTCATAGATGTCCTCGATGCCGCGAGATGCCTTGAACACCAGCGCCTCGAATCCAGGCGCAATGTTCGTCGAATACTCGTTGCTCAAGGTCTTGGCACGCGCTATCAATTCGCCTGGATCGGAAATATCGGCAGGCGTGACCTTGTCCATCACGTCGACAGCCGAATAGCCCAGCATCCGCTCTGCGCCGACGTTGAATATCTGGATCACGCCCTTCGCATCGGTGGCAATCTTCGAAAAATTGACACTGTTGAAGATCGCCTTCTCCAAGGCCCCGGCTTTGACCAGCGCGGCCTCAGCCAGCTTGCGGGCCGTGTTGTCGGTGCCGATCAGGAGATAGCCGATGATGCCTTCCTGTGGGTCACGCAACGCGGTGACCGACACCACCGCGGGCAGGCGGGTGCCGTCCTTGCAAAGGTACGTCAACTCATAGATGTCTTCGATGCCGCGCGAAGCCTTGAACACCAGTGCCTCGAACCCAGGCGCAATGGAAATCCCGAGCTCGGCGCTCAGCGTTTCTGCGCGCACGATCAGTTCCTGAGGATCGGAGATGTCGGCTGGCGTGATCTTGTTCGTCACGTCGATGGCGGCGTAGCCCAGCATCCGAGCTGCGCCTACGTTGAAGATCTGGATGACCCCTTTCGCATCGGTCGCAATGCTCGAGAAATTAGCACTGTTGAGAATCGCGTTCTGCAGCGCGCCGGTGCTGAGCAACCTCTCTTGACGGCGCACTTCCGCGATGTATCCGACAGATGCAGTCGCGTCGACATTGCGGAAGTCTGGAAGGTGCGTGGCCATGACTCGGCTCGCTGGCTGCAAAGCGTTCGCGAATCGCGCGTTCGATGGTGCAAGGCACCAATTACGCTTATACGCTCATCGTGGGAGGTACAACATTTCGCCGGACGATGGCAGCCAACTCGTCGAAGTCGCAATGTGCGCTGTCGCACAGCCGGCGCCCTCCCGACTTGAAGACGATCGCAAAGCGCGGCGGGCTTCGGCTTCCTCGTGCGGCCGGATGCTTGGGGATCCACGACATCCGGTCGCGGCCGCCAGCGCATGTCCACCCAGGGAGATCGTTCCATGTCGACTACCGGTAGGCTGTGGTTGGGGCTTTGCACCCTGCTCATCGTCGGCTTCGGCGTGCTGCTCTGGATGGGCACCGAGATCCACCGCCAGGCACCGCCAATGCCGCAAGCCGTTGTCACCGAGCGTGGCGACATCGTCTACACGCGCACCGACATCGAGCTCGGCCGCCAGGTGTGGCAAAGCATCGGCGGCCAGCAACTCGGCTCGATCTGGGGCCATGGTGCGCTGGTGGCACCGGACTGGTCAGCGGATTGGTTGCACCGCGAAGCCACGGCGTGGTTCGATCTGCGCGCGCGTGCCACAAACAACATGGCCTACGCAGATCTGGGCCCCGGCGAGCAAGCCCGCGTGCAAGCCGAGTTGCGCCCGTTGATTCGGCGCAATACGTTCGACGCCGCCAGCGGCCACATCGTCGTTCCGGCCGAACGCGCGCAGGCGATCACGCGGGTCGCGTCGCACTACTCGAGCCTGTTCTCGAACGATCCAGCCACCCATGCGCTGCGCGAAGGCTATGCGATGCGAGAGGACACGGTGCCCGATGCGCAACACCGCCGCGCGCTCGGCGCGTTCTTCTTCTGGACCAGCTGGGCGGCGGTCACCGAGCGTCCTGGCGAGGCGATGAGCTACACGCAGAACTGGCCCTACGAGCCGCTGGTCGGCAACACGCCAACCGCGCCGACCTTCATCTGGACCGTGTTCAGCGTGCTGTTCATGCTCGCCGGCATCGCCCTTCTGGCCTGGCACAACGCGGTCTGGCATCACAAGGACAAGGTCGAGGCGCTCGCTGCGCCGAAGCAAGACCCGCTGAGCGGGCTGGTGCCGACGCCGTCGATGAAGGCCACGGCCAAGTACTTCTGGCTCGTGGTCGCCATGTTCCTCCTGCAGATCCTGCTCGGCGCCACCACGGCGCACTACCAGGTCGAAGGTCAGAACGCCTATGGCATCGCGCTGTCCGAGGTGCTGCCCTACGCGCTGACGCGCAGCTGGCACACACAGCTGGCGGTGCTGTGGATCGCTGTCGCGTGGCTCGCGACGGGCCTGTACATCGGCCCGGCGATCTCGGGGCACGAACCGAAGTACCAGCGCCTGGGTGTCAACCTGCTGTTCGCCTGCCTGGTCGTCATCGTCGTCGGCGCGTTCACCGGGCAGTGGTTCGCCGTGATGCAGAAGCTGGGCCTGGCCAACAACTTCTGGTTCGGCCACCAAGGCTGGGAATACGTCGACATCGGCCGCTTCTGGCAATGGTTCCTGTTCATCGGCCTGTTGCTGTGGCTGGTGCTGGTAGGCCGCGCGCTGTGGCCGGCGCTCGTGCGCAAGGACGAAATGTCGTCGATCGTCGGCTTGCTGTTCCTTTCCACCGTCGCCATCGGGCTGCTGTTCGGCGCCGGGTTGATGTGGGGCGAGCACACCCATCTGTCGATGGTCGAGTACTGGCGCTGGTGGGTCGTGCACCTCTGGGTCGAGGGCTTCTTCGAGGTCTTCGCGATCGCCGTCATCAGCTTCCTGTTCGTCAAGCTCGGGCTGGTGCGCGGAAAGACGGCGACGGTCAACGTGCTCTTCGCCACCATCGTCTTCATGTCGGGCGGCATCCTCGGCACCTTCCACCACTTGTACTTCGCGGGCACCACCACGGCGGTGGTTGCGCTCGGCGCCAGCATCTCGGCGCTGGAAGTGGTGCCGCTGGCGCTGATCGGCCTGGAGGCCTACGAGACCTGGCGCCATGGCCAGGCCACGCCGTGGATGCAGCGCTACCGCTGGCCGATCCTGTTCTTCCTGGCCGTCAGCTTCTGGAACCTGGTCGGCGCGGGCCTGTTCGGCTTTCTCATCAACACGCCGCTGGCGCTGTACTACATGCAGGGCCTGAACCTGACCGCGCTGCACGGCCACACGGCGCTGTTCGGCGTCTACGGCATGCTGGGCATCGGGCTGATGCTGTTCTGCCTGCGTGGGCTCAAGCCCGAGGTGCAGTGGAACAACGGGACGCTGGCTGGCGCATTCTGGGGACTGAGCATCGGCTTGGCGCTGATGGCCCTGCTGACCTTGCTGCCACTGGGCGTGCTGCAATTGCAGGCTGCGCTGGAGAACGGCTACTGGTATGCGCGTTCAGCCGAATTCATGGGCAAGCCCATCGTCCATTTGCTGGTATGGATGCGCGTGCCCGGCGACACGGTGTTCAGCGTCGGCGCCTTGCTGATCGCCTGGTTCGTATTCCGCCTGTGGGTGGCGCCGCGACGCGAGACGATTCCGCTGGGCGAGGTCGTCGTCGGGCGCGCTTGAGAAAAGGTCAAGCGCGATGCACCAGCGCAGAGAATGGCGTCGGATGCGGATATGCAGGCTGCGAGTCGCCTCGCACCTCGTGGACCACGACTCGCAGCGCCGCGAGGAGATCGTCGTCAGCCAACACAATGCCGACGGCGGTGAGCGGCGGCAACAGACCCAGCGYCTTGTGCAGTATCGATGCCACTCGTCCGCCTTGAACCGATGTGCAACTCTCGAGCGCGGCATAGATCCGCGCGAAGTCCACGCACCACTCCTGATTCACAACGCCGTTGTCGATCACGACAACCTCGTTTGAAGGCGTCAAGGTGACTCGTCCCCTCTCGGCTTGCATCGCAGACTCCCGACGTGACCCATTGGCTTGAGCCGTTCAGGAACTGTAGGCCGCCCGCTGGATGCCTTCGGTACGCCAGCGCACATTGCGGGCCGATGGGCGCTGACTTCCTTCTACGCAGCATTGAGTGCATCGAAGGCACCCAATGTCGATGCGTTGGAAGCCGTTTCGTCGAAACCGCCGCGCGCCGCTGCCATCATCGCACTGTCGAGCGACATCTCCATGTAGCGGTAGCTCGACCGGACCGCACGCCGCACGGCGGCCACATCCGCACTCGACGGCGCGTGGCCGAGCAATGTCGCAACAATGTCCAGCGCCTCCCAGGGATGCGTGTCGTCGTACTCGGCATGGACCTTCAGCCATCGCATCGCTGGAACGCGAATGTCGTCCGGGAGCGATTTTGCGTAGGTGTCCTTCGAGCAAACCACGCACGACCACTCACCCGTCGCGCCTTCGACTGCATAGTTCGTCGCGGCCATCGCGACCGCAAGACTCGCCTTGTCGCAGACATACCAGCACCAGTGAGCCAAGGCCTCGAGTTCTTCTGCATCATCCCCGGATCGCAGGTCGTCGAGCGTCAACCCTGCTGCTCCAGCCCAGGTGGCCCAATGCTCGGAGTGCTTCTGTTCGACGCGAATGTTCTGAATCAGATAGCGCCGCGCCATGTCCTCGCCCACGCTGTCGCCATAACCCATCTTTTTCAGGTTCATCGCCATGAACCTGGGGAATTGTTCAATGGTCGGCCATACGCCCATCAAGAAGCGCCGCATCGCCGGCAGCGGCAACTTGGCCTCTCTCATGAGGGCGAAGAGCTCGTGCTCGACCACGCGACGCTTGTGCGGCGTCGATTCATGAACGACGCGCTGCAGCCAGACCGGATAGCTGCCGATGTTCTTCAAGTTACCTGTTCGACGAAACTCGGTAGACATGGCATCTCCAACGGTTGTGTTCCGAATTGGCGCATGAATCGTGCCTGTAAGCTCGTCGACGGCCCATGGTGTATGGCACGGTTACACGACTTGCCTGGTCGCGCAAGCGCCGGCGCTGCTCTGCGATCGCGACGGGGCGCTATGCGCAGGCTTCGTCGCTGTGCTTGTCCAGCATCGCGAGCAGTTCCTGGAGGACGATCGGCTTTGTCATGTAGCTCTCGAACCCGCAGCCAAGCGCGGTCCTGATCTGTTCCGGAAGTGYGTCGGCCGAAAGTGCCACCAGGTGGATATCGCGAGTGGACCGATCCCGCTGCAGTTCCTTGGCGAGCTGGATTCCCGTCATGTCACCAAGGTTCATGTCGACGAGCATCAGATCTGGGGCGTCGAGCCGTGCCATCTCGAGCGCGCGCTCGCCGTTGGTCGCGACGCGAAGCGACACGCCGCGCCGCAATGTGACGATCTGGCGTACCAGTTCGGCGTTCACCTCGTTGTCCTCTGCGTAGAGCACCCGCAGGGAGCGCCCGTTGATGCCAGGGGTTCTGTGGCTCTGCGGGAGATCCGCACGGACGATCTGCGTTTCTGACAGCGGCAGGGACAAGATCGCACACGTCCCTTCGCCACAGACGCTGCTGATGACGAGCGTGCCTCCCATCATCTCGGTGAGTTGCCTCGACAGAACGAGCCCGATACCGGTCCCCTCCACGGTGGACGATTCAGCCCCCAGGCGGTTGAACGGCTCGAAGAGGCTCGCGAGTCGATCGGCAGCGATCCCGTGCCCTGTGTCGATGATTCTCACGACGCAGTCGGCACCGCAGACCTCCCAGGTCAGCGTGATGCGACCACCCGGCTTGTTGTATTTGACGGCGTTGCTCAGCAAATTGACGAGCACCTGCCGAAGGCGAACCGGGTCCGCCTTGACTTCGATGTCCTTCGCGCAAGCGGCCGCCACGATGCTTGCCTCGGCATCGCTGTGCCCGCTGACGACGGCGGCGGACAGGAAGATCTGGATACCGGCTGCTGTCACCAGGGGCGACACCATCGCGGCGGCTTCCTCGACCACCTGAAGCAGTCGCACGGCCTCAGTCGAAACCGCCATCCCCCCGGATTCGATTCGTGAGAGATCGAGCACATCGTTGACGAGTGCCAGAAGGTGGGCGCCGGAATTCTCGATGTATTGAACGCGTTCGAGCTGGCCGACGGAAAGCGGCCTGGAGGCGTCCATCCGGAGCAGCCTGGAGAAACCGATGACCGCGTTCAGCGGCGTGCGCAACTCGTGGCTCATGCGTGAGAGGAACTCGGTCTTCGCTCGGTTGGAGGCCTCCGATGCTTCGCGAGCGCGTCTCTCGGTGTCTGCCGACCGCCTCGCCGTCACGTCTCGCAATACGATCGTCGTCAGCGCTGAACGCTCGGTTTCCAGTCGCGAGAGTGACGCCTCAGCCGGGAACCCGGCGCCCTCCTCACGCGCTCCCTCGAGTTCCAGAAGGGCCTCGGAAGTCGTCGGCACCAAGGGGACGGCCGCCCCGTCAGGCAGTCTCATGAACCGGTCGACCGATGTCCCCAACGCCTCGGCAGCGCTCACGCTGAAGAGTCTCTCCGCGGCACGATTGAAGAGGACCACCGTTCGCTGGTCGTCCACCGTCACGACGCCGTYGGTCACCGCATCGATCAGTCGTTCCATGCGGAGCTCGGCCGCCGCCTGGAGGCGAGCGCTCCGGCGTATGAAGATGAGACCAGAGACTGTCAGCAAGAAGGCGAAGAAGACATTGAGACCCAACAGCAGCCGTTGGGTTGTTCTGGAAGCTTCGCCCAGCTGGAGCGAGAACGCGTTGGTAAGCCGAGTGAGCTGTTCGTTCAGCTCCGGGGCCCTCCGGCGCATCTCGTCGACCTCTGCGGACTGAGGGGCACCAGCAAGGATTCGCTCCCGCGCACGGTCGACCAGGCGGCGCATGTCTTCGATCGTCTGATCGCCCTGCGTCCAGGTGGCGATGGGTGTGGACATGAAAGAAGCGTGCTGGAACAAGCGAAACATGCGGATGAGGCCGTCGATATCGTCTGGATGATTGCCGCCATCCAGAAACCCGCGCCTCGCGGCGGCGATGTCCGGCTCCGTTCGTTGCAGCGCCTCGCGTGCGGCGCGATCGCCAAGCGGATTCGCGAGCGCCGATACGAACTGTTGGTAGTCCGCCTCCCGGTGCTGTTCGGCGTAGCTCAGCAGGTAGATCTGCGCATCCTTCTGCCCCTTGGAATAGAGGCTCTCCCCCGCGACGTAGGCTCGAACCGTGGAAAGCATCTGGATGCTGAACGCCGCCACCGACGCCTGCAGGATGATCATCGTGACGAAGACGGCGATGATGGGCCAGTGGCGTGGCATGCGCGCCGTACGTGCAGCGCTCGGTGCCGACGTCCCGTTCATGCGCAGCGCGCCGATGGATTCGCCGAGCAGCGGACGCTGCAACCAACCTGCTGGATGTCGAGCATGAGACTGACCCCCTGGGCCTGGCACTGACTGCCCCAGGCCACATCGCGTCTTCACAAAGCTTGTCGCGCATGTCGGATGAGCGATGAGCAGCGATGTGCGCTCATGGCCGTCCGCGCTGACCAACGATCCGAAGCATTGTGAGGCCGAGGACTGCCGCACCCCACGCTTCTTCGAACTCATGGCGAGCTGTGTGCCCTGGCAGACAGACGACGATGGCGAGACGTGCGACGGTCCACCCGTCGGCTGAGACGGCATGCACTCGCAGCTCACCGCGATGATCGAGGGCTTCACCGAAAGCCAGGGCATAGAGACGGGCAACTGCGAGATCCGATGAAACCGGCATTGCCAAGGCGCGCTGAATCGAAGCACGGCTCCCGGTCGCGCAGCCGGCGGCCGACCGTCTCTCGAGACGCCGATGCGATCGCCACCGAACTGCTCGGCGCGCCGTACGTCTCGCTGGATGCACGGACGCAGAAGGTGGCGCGCCACGTGGCGCAGCGCGCGCATATCGCGCGACAGGCGACAGACGACGCCGATCCGGCGCCTGGCCGTTCGGCACGTGCGGCCGACGCAGTGGCGCGATTTGGCGGCTCGTGGGTGTTCATCGGCCTGTTCGGACTGACGATGGTCGTGTGGGTCGGGCTCAACGCCTGGCTGCTGGCACAGCAAGGCAGCACCTTCGATCCCTACCCCTACATCCTGCTGAATCTCTTCCTGTCCATGCTGGCGGCCATCCAGGCGCCGGTCATCCTGATGTCGCAGAACCGCCAGGCGGAGAAAGACCGCTCGCATGCGGAGCACGACTACGAAGTGAATCTGAAGGCCGAGCTGGAAATCATGCTGCTCCACGACAAGCTCGACCTGCTGCGCGAAGACCAATGGCGCGAACTGCTCGACGTGCAGTCGGAGCAGCTTCGGTTGCTGCAGCATCTGGTCAATCCCGACGCCACCCGCCCGGAATGAAGCATCAAGGGAATCCCATGCCACTCGACCTCATCGGCCGTCCGACCGCCGGACCAGACACCGACTTCCACCTGCTGGACGCCTGGTGGCGTGCCGCCAACTACCTGTCGGTCGGGCAGGTCTACCTGATGGACAACCCGCTGCTGCGCGAGCCGCTGCAGTTGTCGCACATCAAGCCGCGCCTGCTCGGCCACTGGGGCACGACACCGGGACTGAACTTCGTCTATGCGCACATGAACCGCGTGATCACTGCGCGCGCGCTCGATGCCCTCTTCATCGCCGGCCCCGGACACGGCGGGCCGGGCGTGGTGGCGAACACCTACCTGGAGGGCCGCTACAGCGAGGTCTATCCGCACGTGAGTTGCGACGCGGCCGGCCTGAAGCGGCTCTTCACGCAGTTCTCTTTTCCGGGCGGCATCCCGAGCCACGTGGCCCCCGAAACGCCGGGCTCGATCCACGAGGGCGGCGAGCTGGGCTACTCGCTGTTGCACGCCTACGGCGCGGTGTTCGACAACCCCGCGCTGCTTGCTTGCTGCGTTGTCGGTGACGGCGAGGCCGAGACGGGCGCGCTGGCCGCCAGCTGGCATTCGAACAAGTTCCTGAACCCGGCGCGCGACGGCGCGGTGCTGCCGGTGCTGCACCTGAACGGCTACAAGATCGCCGGCCCGACGCTGCTCGCGCGCATCGGCGACGACGAACTGGCGCAGCTGCTGCGCGGCTGCGGGCACGAGCCGCTGTTCGTGGCGGGCGACGACCCGATGACGATGCACCGGCTGATGGCCGACGCGCTCGACACCGCGCTCGACCGCATCCGCGCGATCCAGGCCGAGGCGCGCGCGGGGGGCTTTCGCCACCGACCGCGCTGGYCGATGATCGTGCTGCGCTCGCCCAAGGGCTGGACCGGGCCGAAGCGCGTCGACGGCGTGCCGATCGAGGGCACGTTCCGCGCGCACCAGGTGCCGCTGACCGACTTCGCCACCAAGCCGGCCCACGTCGCGCTGCTGGAAGACTGGCTGCGCAGCTACCGGCCGCAGGAGCTGTTCGACGAGCATGGCGCACTGCGCGCCGAGATCGCTGCCATCGCGCCGCGCGGCGCGCAGCGCATGAGCGCGAACCCGCATGCGAACGGCGGCCTGCTGCTGAAGGACCTGGCTTTGCCGGACTTTCGCGACTACGCCGTCACGGTGCCGGCCCCCGGCGCCGTCACCGCCGAGGCAACGCGGGTCAGCGGCCAGTTCCTGCGCGACGTGATGCGCCTGAACGCCGCCGATCGCAACTTCCGGGTGATGGGGCCGGACGAGACCCAGTCGAACCGGCTGGGCGCCTTGTTCGAGGTGACCGATCGCATGAGCAGCGCACAGATCGTCGACGGCGACGAACACGTGGGCGCCGACGGGCGCGTGATGGAAGTGCTCAGCGAGCACCTGTGCCAGGGCTGGCTGGAGGGCTACCTGCTGACCGGGCGGCACGGCATCTTCTCCTGCTACGAGGCCTTCATCCACATCGTCGGTTCGATGTTCAACCAGCATGCCAAGTGGCTGAAGGTGACGCGCGGCATCCCTTGGCGGCGCCCGATCGCCTCGCTGAACTACCTGCTGACCAGCCACGTCTGGCGCCAGGACCACAACGGCTTCAGCCACCAGGACCCAGGCTTCATCGACCACGTCGTCAACAAGAAGGCCGAGGTGGTGCGCGTCTACCTGCCGCCGGATGCGAACACGCTGCTGTCGGTGGTCGACCACTGCCTGCGCAGCCGCAACTACGTCAACGTGATCGTCGCCGGCAAGCAGCCCGAACTGCAATGGCTGGACATGGACGCAGCCGCGCGCCACTGCACCCAGGGCGCCGGCATCTGGACCTGGGCCGGCAACGATGCCGGCGTGGCGCCCGACGTGGTCATGGCCTGCGCCGGCGACGTGCCCACGCTGGAGACAATGGCGGCGGTGGACCTGTTGCGCCGCGTGCTGCCCGAGCTCAAGGTGCGGGTGGTCAACGTGGTCGACCTGATGGTGCTGCAATCGCCGTCGGAGCATCCGCATGGCATGGCCGATGCGGCGTTCGATTCGATCTTCGGCACCGATGCGCCGGTGATCTTCGCCTTCCATGGCTACCCGTGGCTGGTCCACCGGCTGGTCTATCGGCGCCGCAGCCACGGCAACTTCCACGTGCACGGCTACCAGGAAGAAGGAACGACGACCACGCCCTTCGACATGACGGTGCTGAACCGGCTGGACCGCTTCCACCTGGCGGCCGATGCGATCGACCGCGTGCCGCGCGTGCACGAGCGTGCCGGCCACGCACAACAGCACCTGCGCGACCGGCTGCTGGAACACCGGGCCCATGTGAACCGCCACGGCATCGACATGCCGGAGATCGCCGACTGGCGCTGGGAGCCACGCCATGTCGCTTGAAGGCATGAAGATCGTCATCGCGCTGGGCGGCAATGCCCTGCTGCGCCGCGGCGAGCCACCGACCGGCGCGAACCAGCTCGCCAACATCCGGCGCGCCGCCGCGCAGATCGCGCTGGTGGCCGAGGGAGCACGCCTGGTGCTCACACATGGCAACGGCCCGCAGATCGGCCTGCTGGCGCTGCAGGCGGCGCAGGCCGGCAACGAGCCGCACCCGCTCGACGTGCTGGGCGCGCAGACCGACGGCATGATCGGCTACCTGCTGGAGCAGGAACTGGCCAACCTGCTGCCCTCGCGCGTGCTGGCCACCTTGTTGACGCGCATCCAGGTGAGCCTGGCCGACCCTGCCTTCGCCGCGCCGAGCAAGCCGATCGGGCCGATGTACGACGCAGCGCAGGCCCGGCGCATCGGCAAGGACCACGGGTGGACGATGGCAGCCGACGGCCCGGGATTCCGGCGCGTGGTGGCCTCGCCGGCACCGGTGCGGGTGCTGGGACTGCAACCCATCGAGTGGCTGCTGGCCCAGGGCGTGTTGGTGATCGCGGCCGGCGGCGGCGGCATCCCAGTGGCAGCCGAAAGTGACTGCTACCGGCTGCATGGCGTGGATGCGGTGATCGACAAGGATGCGTGCAGCAGCCTGCTGGCACGTGAACTGCACGCCGACCTGCTGGTGATCGCCACCGATGTCGAGGCGGTGTACCTCGATCACGGGAAGCCAACGCAGCGCGCGCTCGGGCGCGTCACGCCGTCGGACCTGCAGCAGTCGGATTTCGCCGCCGGCTCGATGGGCCCCAAAGTGGCCGCCGCCTGCGACTTCGTGAACGCGACCGGGCGCCGCGCGGCCATCGGCTCGCTGGAGCACATCGTCGCCATGGTGCACGGCACGGCCGGCACGCAGGTGCGCGCCGACGCTCTGCCGAAGGAGCCTCGCCATGGCTGACAGGCACCTGCTGCTGGCCGCAGCCGTGTTGCTGCCGATGGACGCCGAAGTCAGCTGGCACCTGCCTGCCGGCCCCAGGACCTACTGGCGCGGCACGGTGACACACCTGACCTGCGAGTTCGCGACCTGAGTCGCGATCAGCCGTACCGCCCSGCAGCGGGGGTCGTCGGTGCGCCAGCGCACCGACGCCGTGCCCGATGCAGCCCAGTCTCGCGTCTGCAATGCAAGCCGACGACACCTCCGATGCCCCAGCGCCCGCCTCGCCCAACGGCGCCCAGCGGCCACGCCACCCGGCTCGCGCGCCGCCAACCCAGGTCCAGGCCTCCCAGAACGGCCGATCCGACCGTGCAACGCCCACGCGCGCCGACACCTCGCAGGTGGCAGCCGCGGCGCACGAGGTCTGGCTATGTGTCGATGGCGCGCTGTCGCCGGTCATCGGCGTGCGCGGCGTGGCGGCCCTCTACAAGCGCAGCCTGCACCTGGCGCGCGCCCGCCACCCCTGGCTCGACGCAGCGACAGACGGCACGCCCGAAAGCCTGCGCGAGACGCTGTCCTGGCAAAGCACGGATTCCGCAGCCGCCGCCCATGCCGACGTTCTGCAAACCTTCTGCGATCTGCTGAACCAGCTGATCGGCAGCACCCTCACCGATCGCCTGCTCGCTCCCGTCCGGGAGCTCGCTGCCAGCGGCCATGCCGCACAGGACCCCTCTCCATGACCACCGGCAAAGCAAGCATCCATCGCATGGCCACCGGCGTTCCGGGGCTTGACGAGGTGCTGGGAGGCGGCCTGCCCGAGTTCTCGTTCAACCTGATCGCCGGCCCACCCGGCTGCGGCAAGACGACGCTCGCACACCAGATCATGTTCGCGCTCGCGACGCCCGAGCGCCCGGCGCTCTACTTCACCGTGCTGGGCGAGCCGCCGCTCAAGATGCTGCGCTACCAGCAGCAGTTCGACTTCTTCGACCTCGGCAAGCTGAACAGCTCGATCCGCTTCGTGAACCTGGCGGACGACGTGGTCGGCGGCGACCTCCAGGCCGTGCTGGCACGCATCGTCGCCGAGGTGGAGGCGCGCGGGCCGGGTCTGGTGTTCGTCGACTCCTTCCGCTCGGTGATGATGGCCAGCCACGGCGAGCAAGGCAGCTTCGTGAACCTGCAACACTTCGTCCAGAACCTGGGCGTGCTGATGACGAGCTGGCAGGCCACCACCTTCCTGATCGGCGAGTACTTCACCGCGGTCGATCCGAACCCCGTGTTCACCGTGGCTGACGGCCTGATCTGGCTGCGCCAGAGCACCGAGCGCAACTCGATGGTGCGCAAGATGGAAATCACCAAGATGCGCGGTCAGCCGACTCTGCCCGGCCTGCACACCTTCCGCATCAGTGCCGCCGGACTGCAGGTGTTTGCGCCGCCGCCGCAGGCCCGCATCGAGCCGGCGAGCCCGGCGATCGCCTCGAATGGCGCGGCAGCGTCATCGGCCGCACCGCCGCAGCGGCTGTCGATGGGCATCGCCACGCTCGACACGATGCTGGGCGGTGGCCTGCCGCGCGGCTACTCGCTGCTGGTGGCCGGGCCATCGGGCTCCGGCAAGAGCATCCTCGCCGCGACCTTCCTGGCCGAAGGCGTGCGCCACGGCGAGACTGGCGTGATTGCCGCCTTCGAGCAGCGCTCAGCGACGTCGCGCGGCCAGGTCATCGCAGAGTTGCTGCGCGGTGGCCACGTCTCCATGGTCGATGCGCAGTCCTCGGACGTCTCGGTCGACGAGGTCGCGATGCTGCTGATCGCCGAGATCCGGCGCCTGAAGGCAAGCCGCGTGGTCATCGATTCTCTGTCGGGCTTCGAGTTGGCGCTCGCGCCAACCTTCCGGGCCGACTTCCGCGAGTCGCTATCGCGCATGGTATGGGCGCTGGCCGCCACCGGCGTCACCGTTCTGATGACCTCGGAGCTCGAGGACCGCTACAGCGAACTGAGTTTCAGCCCGTATGGCACCGCATTCCTCACCGACGCGATCATCGTGCAACGCTACATCGAACTCGACAGCCGGCTCCAGCGCGCGATGGCGGTCGTCAAGGTCCGCGCAAGCGCCCATTCGGACGAGTTGCGGCTGTTCCATATCGACGCCGACGGCATCCGCATCGGGGCCCGGCTGAGCGATACCGAAGGCCTGTTGAGCGGCCATGCACGCGGCATGGCGCGACGCGATGGCATCGGCGCAGGCGCGCGCGATGGCTGACGCCCCACCCCGGATCGCAGGGCCATGAGCCGCGGAGCCGAGCGCCGCAAGATTGCCGTCGCACAACAGGTCGTCGCGCAGATCAACGCGCAGGCAGATGCAGCGCGTGCGCAGTTGTTCGACATGCAAGAGGCGCTGGCGCGGCTGCAGGAAGAGCCCGGCCTCGCGCTGCTGCACGTGCTGCTCGAAGCGAATGAACAGCTGGTGCTCGCGGCCATGCACGCCGAGGGCCTGGCCGAGGCCGCGGCCACCGATCTGGGCGAGCTGTCGCAGCAGGCGCAACGCGATGCGCTCACCGGCGTGCCCAATCGCACGCTGCTGATGGATCGCCTCGAAGGGGCCATTGCGCAGGCGCGCCGACGCACTGCGCTCTTGGCAGTGCTGTTCCTCGACATCGATCACTTCAAGCCGATCAATGACCAACTCGGCCACGCCGTCGGCGACGACGTGCTGACGCTGGTGGCACGCCGGCTGGAATCGGTGGTGCGCGAATCGGACACCGTGAGTCGCTATGGCGGCGACGAGTTCGTCCTGCTGCTGCCCGAGCTGGGGCAGTCCAACGACGCGGCACTGATCGCCGGCAAGCTGCTGACTGCGCTGGCAGAACCGGCCGAAGTGGGCGGGCGGTGCCTGAACGTGTCGGCCAGCGTCGGCATCGCACTGTGGCCGGACGATGCCGCCAACGGGCCTGCGTTGATCTCGTTGGCCGATGCAGCGATGTACCGCGCGAAGCGGAGCGGTGGCGCGCGCTTCGTGTTCCATCGTCAAGCTGACGCCGCTGAGTCGCAAGCGGACGCCCCGTCCCTGCAGCCGCAGCCGCAGCCGCCGAACCTGGTCGACGTGAACGAGCAGTTGGTGATTTCGGCGCTCGCCGCGCAGGACGCGTTGGTGCGGTCAAGCGAAGCGCAACGACGCCAGGTCCAGCGCTTCGCGGTGGTGGCGCACGAGCTGCGCAATCCGCTGGCGCCGATCCACAATGCTGCGGCGTTGATGCTCGGTGCACGCACGAACGAGGCGGCCCTCATCCGGCTGCAGGGCGTCATCACACGCCAGGTGACCCACCTGGCGCGGCTGGTGGACGATCTGCTCGACGGCTCGCGCGCCGGCACCGGCAAGTTCCACCTCGACCCCGCCGCCGTCGAGATGGTGGCCCTGCTGGCCGGCGTGGCCGAGTCCTTCCGCCCCTCCTTGGTGGCACGCCAGCAAAAGCTGCAGCTTGCATTGCCGGCAGCCCCGGTCGAAGTGGAAGGCGATGCGCTGCGCTTGGCGCAGGTGATCGGCAACCTGCTGGACAACGCCTCGAAGTACACGCCGTCCGGCGGTGAGATCCTGTTGTCACTGGCCGCGCACGGCGAGACCGCCGTCGTGACGGTGCTGGACAACGGCGCCGGCATGTCGTCGCGGACACTGCCGCACGTGTTCGACCTGTTCACGCAGGCGGACGACCTGGCACCGCTTCGGCGCGGTGGGATGGGGATCGGACTGGCGGTGGTGCGCGAGTTGGTGCAGGCACATGGCGGCAACGTCGAAGCGCACAGCGACGGGCTCGGACGTGGCAGCCGCTTCGCGGTGAGGCTGCCGCTGCGGACCGACGCAACGGCGGAAGCGAACGCGATGGCCGCCGTTGCGGCGGCGCAGTGATTCAGCCGGGATGGTCCTGCCCGTCCGAGCCATGCGCCAGCGTCGCGAAGTGCACCGCGTCGCTGAGATGGTGGTAGTCGAAGCCAGCGAACGAATAGACACCGTCCTTGCATGAGATCGCAAGCGCCGCCATGGTGCTGCGCTCCGCGTCGCTGGGCGTGTCGATGCCCGGGTGCGCGCTCTCGCGCTGGCGCACCTGATCGGCCTCGCGCGCACAGACCAACCGCGCGTAGTTGACCGCGTCGCCCAGGTGGACGTAGCGGAAGCCATTGCACTTGTAGTGGTTGCCGTCGTAGCGAATCGCGAACTGCGCCATCAGACGCGTGCGTTCGGACGGTTCGGCTTCGCCCGGGCGTTCGTCCAGGGGCTCGTCCGGGTCCGCGCGGTGGTCGAGGTGCCCGCCCTCGGCGATGAAGGCGTTCTCGGCGGCCGCGTAGCTGCTGTAGCCCCGTTCGGGAAGTCGCTTGGGCATGGTGCCTCCTGGATGCGGCGGACCGCGTCGCGCTTGAAGTGGATCGAGTCACTGCAGCCTGCACGGCGGCGGCCGGGACGTCGGTGCGATGGCGCGCATAGCGCGTGCGGGATGCGCGCCACGGTCCGTGCTTATACTGCCCGAGGCGACGTGTGCGCCCGAGTGGCTCGGGCGTCCTCGATCCGGTTGCAGCTTGACCCGCCAACACCTGCCCTGCCCGCCACCCCGGCGGGCGCGCGGATCGAACCGAAGCGGAGCAGCGGATGGATGCAGCAGGCGACCCCCGACTGAACCAGTTGCTCGCGGCGTTGCCTGAGGCCGCGTGGGCACGCTGGCAGCCCCAGCTGGAATCCGTCGAAATGCCGCTGGGCAAGGTGCTCTACGAACCCGGCAGCCGCCTGAGCCACGTCTACTTCCCCACCACCGCCATCGTCTCGCTGCTGTACGTGCTGGAGAACGGCGCCTCGGCCGAGATCGCGATCGTCGGGCCGGAGGGCCTGGTCGGCGTCTCGCTCTTCATGGGCGGGGGCTCGACGCCCAGCCATGCGGTGGTGCAGAGCTCGGGGCTCGGCTACCGGCTGAACGCGAACTTGATGCTGCAGGAGTTCAACCGAGCCGGCCCGGTGCTGCACCTGCTGCTGCGCTACACGCAAGCGCTGATCACGCAGATGGCACAGACGGCGGTGTGCAACCGCCACCATTCGCTGGACCAGCAGCTGTGCCGCTGGCTGCTGCTCAGCCTGGACCGGCTGAAGTCCAATGACCTGGTGATGACACAGGAGCTGATCGCCAACATGCTGGGCGTGCGGCGCGAAGGCGTCACCGAGGCCGCGGGGCACCTGCAGGCGGACGGACTGATCCGCTACCGGCGCGGCCGCATCACGGTGATCGACCGCCCGCGCCTGGAGCAGCGCACCTGCGAGTGCTATGCGGTGGTCAAGCGCGAATACGAACGCCTGCTGCCGGCGACGCTGGCAAGCTGATGCGCGCCTGGCGGCTCAGAATCCAACGAATCGCGAACAGTCGAAGACCGCTCCGATCCGCCGCGAATCACTCCCACTC
Source organism: Rhizobacter sp. P3_C12 (assembly GCF_056402735.1). Classification (NCBI taxonomy): domain Bacteria; kingdom Pseudomonadati; phylum Pseudomonadota; class Betaproteobacteria; order Burkholderiales; family Sphaerotilaceae; genus Rhizobacter; species Rhizobacter sp. P3_C12. The sequence goes on along the minus strand of NZ_JBFUGW010000078.1, from coordinate 5,524 downwards.
GATGATCAATCCGTACGCCGCCTCCCTCTGTACAGAGGTGACCAGCACCTCGCGAAAGCAGGGAATGCCGTCGCGCGTACCGTCATTGCGGGATACCGATTCGACAGGGTAGCGGCAAGTGCCAAGAGCATGGGCAGCGAAGGGCTGCTCCGCAGCGGCTGCGGTCTGTCGCCTGGATCTATCGACCGCCCGCTTGCTGCCTCGATGCGGGCACTGCAGGGCGCCGGAGGTAGCCAAGAGATCGGTCGAGTTTCGCGGCAGAAGGGACACATCGTCAATGCGCCGTGCCCCAATCGAGGCGAGGTCCGGTTGAACGTCCGCTGTGCGGGCACGCGAACTGGAACTCTCGACCCAAAGCGGAAGTTGGGTCAGGCTAAGCGGGGCTCCAGAAAGCGGCCGCTCAACGATTGGCCTGAGAACCGATGACCGGCTTGCCGAGCAACTTCCTCGCGGTGGAAGGGTTAGCCGTTTTTTCGTAGAGTGCGTACCTGTTCCAAGAACTTCGTAAATGTCGCTCGTTGTTCGGGGAAGCGGCTCTGACCTTCTTGAAAGATTGCCTCAGCGGCTTTGAACTCTCCAAGTTTCATCAGGCACTCCCCTTTGGAGAAAAATGCGGCCATACCATTCGGGTTGACTCTCAGAGATTGCTCGAAGTCTCGCAAGGCTTCTCGATTCTTCCCTAGCTCCATGTACGTGAATGCGCGGTTGTCGATCGCTTCGTAGAACAAAGGGAACAGGTCGATTGCCTCGCTGTACTCTGCGATTGCCTCTTCTCTCTTTCCCTGGTCACCAAGTGCATATGCCCGCTTGTAATGCTCATTGGCTTTGCGAACGATCTCTTTGGAATCTTGACCTGTGAAGGAGATGTAGCGAGGAAAGTCAGTCAGCTTGAGGTACTCGATAAAGCCCACGAGCTCTTCTTTGGAGGGAGCTTGATTTCCAATTCGCYCCCACCCCTGACTAAAACTTCTTGCGTCTATAGGTGCATGCCAAGCCAAGACCGAGGCCTTTCGAAGCGATTCAACGGTTGGCTTGGATGAGGTCGATTTGAATGTCAGGCAGTGAGCTGCTGCTGACCCGTCGGGCCATGCATCAACCGCCAGGACCTTGATGGCCGACCAGCCGTTCGTGTCCTTCTGAACGATGAGATCACCAGTCTTCAAAGAGAGCTTCTCCTTTGTACTCGGATCGTCATGCGCCTGAGCGGAAGAAATGCCCAGCGCGGAAAGGATGACGGCGCAAAGTGTGGCGATGGTTCGAAGCATGGTTGTCGTTCAACGTTGGACGTGAAAAGCCTGGACATCATTCTTTGCGAGCAAGTAGGTTGGTGCTCCCCATACTGAGGGAAGCTCAGCGCGAAGAATGAAGCCAAGACGCTCATACAAGCGCCGAGCTTCGGGCATGAGTTCGCTCGTTTGAAGAAGGAGCTCCGAAGCGCCCGAGGTTCTGGCCATCGACAGGCACTCTGCCATCAGGGACCGCGCGGCTCCCTTGCGCGCGCAGGCGGGAACGACGCCCAGTAGCTGAATGTGGGCTACGTTGCCCTGATACAGAGGATGGCTCGTGCTGCCGGGCGCGAAGAACGCCACAGCGCCGACAAGCTCAGCTTGCTGTTCGGCGAGCAGCCAAACGCCGAGACTCGCGTACCGTGCCACCGCTCCAGGCAGATTCCCTGCAAAGCTCGCAGCGTCATTGCTCGACATACGTTGCATAACCGGTTCGTACGCGACGGCCAGCATGTCGCCGATGCGTTCGGTATCGGCAGCGCTGGCTTGGCGGGCATGAATGTTGTCAAGACGCACGCTGCACCTCACCGGGAATGGCGGCATACAGCCAGTAGTCGGTAGGTGTGCCTCGCACGAGCCTGAAATTCCGAACAAGGCCTTCCCGCTGGAAGCCGCATCGTTCCAGAACACGTTGCGATCGAACGTTTGGCAAGACAGTAGTGGCCTGGATTCTGTGCCACCCCTTAACTTCGAAGGCCCAAAGAGCAGCGGCCCGGCATGCAGCCGTCGCGATGCCTTGCCCCCAATGGTCAGGTGCCACATCGTATGTGACCTCTGCTGTGCCAAACGTGGCAGAGATGGTGTGGAAGCCGACGGTGGCAATGATTTCCTCACTCCGCTCCTGGAGAAGCACGTAGCGCAGAGGTGTGTTGGGCTCACCAGCCAGCGTGCGGCGAATCTCGGCTCGGACGTCGTCCACAGTTTCAGCTGTGGAACTCGTGTACCGCTTCACCTCCGGCAGGCACGCATACCTGGCCCAAGAGTCCGCGTCTTCGAGCCGAACTGGACGCACAGAAAAGCCTGGAATCAGTGGCGGTCGCGTGAGCATGGGTTTCGTCCGGCCCAACGTGGTCGGGCGGAAGTAGCATCCCGATATCGTACTTGGCTCAAGCCACGAGACATCTCCAGAAAGCGGACCCCGGCGAACTTCTGCTTCTGGCCGACAGGGTATGTTCGCGACATCGCCTGCAACCTGCCGGTCGCCGGCTGGGTCTTCACCGCTGGACGACCACTTCCAGGGCGAGGGACGGAGGGGCCCAATCGGCCCGATAGTGACCTTCACGGATGGACGAGGACGCCGGCGTCCTCAGCGGAGTCGGCTGTTCCGCCACCGTAGACCTGCAAGTTGGGCCGCCAGACGCGCTCGATCTCGGGCGCCGGGGCCTCGTCGCGTCGACTGTGCGCGCAGCGCCTGCGAGGGTCACCGAGACGCCCGCGACGTTTTGGGTCTGGACCCGAGCGCCGGACCAGTCGCTGTTCGATGTCAATCGAATCGGTCTGAATTTGCATCCTGTTGCATGGCGTCTCGCTGCGCCAACGCCCCTGCGCGGCATCCGTCGACTCCGCAAGTTTCGTCAGTTTTCCTGACATCGCGACTCACACACTGGCGCCGAAATCGAGGGCGCAGCATGTCGAATGCGATGGGCGCGCCGCACCAACGTTGACGCAACAGGATCTTCACGATGAGCATGCCGAGCCAACGCCCCAACCGCGCCACTGCGACAAGCGCACTGCTGTGCGCCATGGTGCTGTCTGCCTGCGGCGGAGGCCATGACTCGGACACCGCGGCGGCACCGGTTGGGTCCGCACCCGCACCCGCACCCGCACCTGCGCCTGCCCAGGCCACCACCTGGAAGAGCGTGAAGTTCGGCGGCGGCGGCTACGTTAGCGGCCTCGTCTTCCATCCGACCACCGCCAATCTGCTGTACGCGCGCACCGACGTCGGTGGTGCCTATCGCTGGAACCAGGGCACGTCGTCCTGGACGCCCATCACCGACGGCCCGGGCTTCGGCGGAGGCGAGGAACGGTTCCACGGCATCGAAAGCATCGCCGTCGATCCGAACAACGACCAGCTCGTCTACCTGGCCGCCGGCATGTACACGTCCGGGGGCAACGGCCGCCTGTACATCTCCAGCGACCGCGGTGACCGCTGGACCTACGTCGCCCTGCCCTTCCCCCTGGGCGGCAACAACCCCGGCCGGGCCATGGGCGAACGCCTGATGGTCGACCCCAACAAGCCGTCGACGATGTTCTACGGCTCGCGCACGGCTGGCCTGTGGAAGAGCGCCGACTCGGGCCTCACCTGGGCCCAGGTCACGTCGCTGTCGAGCGCCAAGTTGACCCAGGACCAGGTCAATGTCTTGGGCATGAACAGCGCGATGGGCGTCGAGACGGTCGTCTACGACACCGGCACCAAGGGCAGCGGGTCAGCCACGCAGACGATCTACGCGCCCATCGCGCCGGACTACGTCCAGACAGCAGGCCTGGCCTCGAACCTGTACAAGTCCAGCAACGGCGGCGCCTCGTGGACCCCGGTCTCGGTCCCGATCTCCGGCTATCACATCCCGCACATGGTGCGCGCCGCAGACGGCATGTTCTATGTGGCCTTCACCAAGGAGACCGGCCCGGGCGCCGGTGGTCCCGCCCGTCTCTACAAGTTCGACGGCAGCAACTGGACCTTGCTCGACAGCAACGACTCCGCAGGCTACGGCGGCGTGTCCGTCTCCGGCACCGGCTCGACCACGCGCATCGCGCTGGGTGTGACCAACACCTGGGGCAGCTTCAGCGGCCAGCAAATCATCCGGCTGTCCGACGATGCCGGCCGCAACTGGCGCGAGATCGCTGCCACCATGCCGCATACGCCGGCCGATGCGCCCTTCTGGGGCTGGCCCGACGACATCGAGATCGATCCTGCCAACCGGGATCACATCCTGTACGGACATGGCGGCGGCGTCTGGGAAACCCGCAACGCGTCCTCGGCCACGCCGAGCTGGAACGAGCTGAACGACGGCATCGAGGAGACTGCCGTCCTGGGCCTGGCCACGCCGCCGGCCGGCGCCACGTACCCCGTGATCAACAGTACGGGCGACATCGGCACCTGGGTGCACACCAACCTCGCGACCAAGCCGACGCTGACGCCGGCCACCAGCTGGAGCAACGGCTTTGCCGCCGACATGGCGTGGTCGGACCCGCAGTACATGGCCACCATCGGCGTCGTCCTGGGCAACAGCACCAGCTACGGCGTGTGGTCCGGCGACGGCGGCAAGACCTGGGCGAAGTTCGCCACCTACCCGCCGGGCGCCGCGGACAACAAGGGTGGGGAAGCGAGCATCGCGGTCACCGCGCGCAACAGGGCGGTCTGGGCGCCGGGCTACTCGGTGCCGACCTACACCACGGACAACGGCGCCACCTGGGTGCCGACCAATCTGCCGGCGATCAACAGCATCTTCCCCCGCGCCTACCACCTGGTCGCAGATCGCAAGAACCCAAACAAGGTCTATGCCTACGATTCCGGCGCCCATTGGTGGGGCACGCCGGGCAAGGTCTACGTGTCGACGGATGGCGGCCACACGTTCACGCTGAGCCAGGGCTCGGTGGCCGCGGGGCTGGCCCCCGGCTACTTCTCGAACAATTCGCTCGCGGTCAACCCCAACTCCGAGGGCGACCTTTGGCTGGCCGACGGCAACGCCGTGTACCGTTCGGTGGATTCGGGAGCGACCTGGACGAAGCTGAGCCAGTTTGCGTCGATCCTGGGCAGCAACCCGTGGCCCGACGTGCAGGGCGCCACCCTGGTGGCATTGGGCAAGGCCAAGCCCGGCGCTGCGTACTCGGCAGCGGTCTACGTGGTGGGCGCGGCGAAGGGCGTGTGGGGGGTGTACCGCTCCGACGACGCCGGCGTGACCTGGACTCGCTTCAACGACGACGCTCACCAGTTCGGCGGCATGGGCGTCATGGCGGCCGACCAGAACGTCTATGGCCGGATCTACGTCAGCGGCACCGGCAGGGGCTTGCTGTACAGCAATTGAATCCCGTCCACTTCATCCCTGCATCGCTCATGAATCTGCCCTTACGAAATGACCGCTCACATGTTCAACACCGCCAACTTCGCCCGCGCGCTGCTCCTGTTGACCTCCGCCGTACTCATCTCTTGCAGCGATGAGCAAAACGCGAGCGAGGATTTGGCGGAAAGCGGCGGCTCCGCGGGAGGCGGAGGCTCACAGCAGGTTCGTGCCATGAAG